>NZ_JBEORU010000002.1:0-190939 GCF_040302465.1 Micromonospora sp. NPDC126480 | reverse complement strand
CCAGCACTGTCCGTCCTCCCTTGGCGGGGTCCTGGGCGGCGCCCGCCCCCCCCCCCCCCCCCCCCCCCCCCACCCCCGGTTCACCGGCTCACCGGGAGCCGGTGCGGCGGCGTCACCGCTTGTTCCAGGCGGCGCTGGCGTTGCGCAGCGTCGCGTGGTTCGACGTGTGCACCGAGGCGCGCACCGTCTGCACCTGCAGCTTCTCGACCTTCATGGTTGTCACCTCCCTTCCGGGCTCGGGGACGGTTTTCCCGACGGGGCCGCGGCCAGAAGCGCGTCGGCGTCCCGTTGGCTGGCGATGAGCGCCGCGTACCCGGCGCAGCGCTGCATCAGGACCTCGTGCGGTGCGACGTCGACGACCTGCCCGTCCTGCAGCAGCGCGACCAGGTCTGCGGTACGGATGGTGGCCAGCCGGTGGGCGATGACCAGGGTGGTCCGGCCGGAGCGCAGCTGATCCACGGCAGTCCCGATCTCGCGTTCGCTGAGCACGTCGAGCTGGCTGGAGGATTCGTCGAGAACCAGGATCGGGGCGTCGCGCAGCAGTGCGCGCGCCAGCGCGACCCGCTGCCGCTCCCCGCCGGAGAGGCGGGACCCACGCTCGCCGACGACGGTGTCCAGCCCATCCGGCAGCCGCCGCAGGACCGGCCGCAGCTGCGCCGCCGTGGTCACCTCGTCGAGCGCCGCGTCGCTCGCGTCCGGTGCGGCCAGCAGCAGGTTCTCCCGTAGCGTGTCGTGCAGCAGGAACACGTCCTGTGGCACGTGAGAGACAAGCCGCAGCAACGCCGCCAGGCGGTACTCGCGGATGTCGACGCCGTCGACCCGGATCGCACCACGCTGTGGGTCGAACGCGCGCAGCAGCAGGCCGGCCATGGTGGACTTGCCCGCGCCGGTCGCGCCGACCAGCGCGACCGTGCTGCCCGCCGGGACGGTCAGGTCGGCGCCCCGCAGCACCCACGCCTCGTCCTCGCCGTACCGGAACCACACGCGGTCGAAGGTGACGCTGCCGGCGATGCCCGGGGCGTCGCGGGTGCCGCTGTCGTCGACCACGGCCGGCTCCTCGAGCAGGTCGAAGACCCGGTCCGCCGAGGACGAGGTCAGTCCCCAGATCCGGGTGACCTTCAGCAGGGTCAGCAGCGGGGTGAACGACTGGCCGGCGAAAACGGTCGCGGCGACCAGAACAGGCACCTCGACCCCCTGCCACGCCGCCGTGGCGAGCACCGCCACCGTGCCGGCACCGGTCAGCGCCGCGCACACAGCCTGTTCCAGACCACCGCGGGCGGCCTGCCGCCGTTGCGCCTCGGCCAGTTCCGCGCCGGCCTGGGCCAGCTCGGCCCGGGCGTCCTCGTCGCGGCCGAAGGTCAGCACCTCACGCAGGCCCTGCACCAGGTCCAGCACGCGCGTGCCGACCAGGGCACGCAGGTCCCGCACCCGCCGGCCGTGCGCGGCGTTGCGGCGGCGCAACGCGAACGGCACGGTCGCCACCAACAGCAGCCACGGCGCCAGCACCACCGCCAGGGGCCACGCGACGACGGCGAGCGTGACCAGGGCGGCCGGGGGCAGGATCAGCGCGACCGCGAGGTAGATCGAGGTGTGCGCGTAGAAGATCTCCAAGCTCTCCGCGTCGCGCAGGGCGACGGCGGCGAGGTCACCGGTACGGCGCTTGACGAGGCCACCCGGCGCGATCCGCTCGAACACCCGGTACAGCCAGTAGCGGACCTCCGCCAGCAGCCGGAACGACAGCTCGTGGGAGATCCAGGCCTCCAACCAGTTGGCCAGGGCCTGCACCACCATCAGCGCCACGGTCAGCACCGCCAGCGGCCACAGCCGGGCGGCCGGAGCCCCGGTCAACGCCAGCCCGACCAGGTATCCACCGAGCGTCAGCGCCGCGATACCCGCCCCCTGGTTGAGCACGCCGAACAGCACGGACAGGGCGTACGGGAACCGGTACGCGGCCAACACCCGCAGCAGCCCGGCGGTGCCTCGTCGGCCCGGACCGGTGTCGCCGAGCAGCCCCGGCCGCCAGGTCATCGCGTCGCTCCCGCGTGCGCCGCGACCAGCCGCGACCAGGGGCCGTCGGTGGCGAGCAGATCCTCCGGCCGGCCGCACTCCACCACCCGGCCGCCGTCGAGCACCACCAACTGGTCCGCATCCGCCACCGTGGAGAGCCGGTGCGCGATGACCAGCGTCGTCCGCCCCGCCGTCACCTCCGCCAGGGCCATCCGAAGGTGATCCTCCGTCGCGCCGTCCACGCTGGACGTCGCTTCGTCGAGGACGACGACCGGCGCGTCGGCCAGCAGCGCCCGGGCGATCGCCAGGCGTTGCCGCTGCCCGCCGGACAGCCGCGCGCCGCGCTCACCGACCGTCGTGTCGTATCCCCGCGGCAGGGCCGTGATCTCGTCGTGGACGCGGGCCCTGCGGCAGGCCTCCGCCAGGTCCGCGTCGGTGGCGTCAGGGCGGGCAATCCGCAGGTTGTCGGCCACGCTCGCGTGGAACAGGTACGTGTCCTGACCTACCACGGCGGTCAGGGCGCGCGCCTGCCGTAGCGGAACGTGCCGCAGGTCCACGCCGTTAACCTCGACCACGCCCCGGTCCGGGTCGTGGAAGCGTTGCAGCAGGGCGGCCAGGGTGGACTTCCCGGCGCCGGAGCGACCCACCAGGGCGGTGGTCCGGCCGGCCGGCAGGATGAGATCCACGTCTACCACCGCCGGCTGGTCTGTGCCGGGATAGGTGAAGCTCACCTTCTGGAATCGCACCTCGACCGGCCCACCGCCCCAGCGCGCCGCTCGAGCCCGGCAGGGCTCGGCGACCGGGGCGGGGGCATCGAGCAACGCGAAGATCCCGTCCGCCGCGGCCACGCCCGAGAAGCCTTCGTGCCAGTAGTTCTGCAACTCCAGTTGAGGCCGGAACGCCTCGGCCGCGAGCAGCAGCACCAGCAGCACCGCGGCGGCGTCCACCGCCCCGTTCGCGTGCCGGAGACCGGCGACGGCGACGACCAGCGCCGTTCCCGCCGAGGTGACCAGCGCGGTGGCGACGTACACCGTCGCCGAGGCCGCCAGGTCCCGGGTGCTTGCCCGGTGCACCCGGGCGGCCTCCGCCCGCAGCCGCTCGCCGTGCCGGTCGCTGGCACCCAGCGTCTTCAGCGTGGTCATGCCGTAGAGCGCGTCGAGCATCCGCGCGGCGAACGCCTCGTAGGCGGCCCAGTGCGCCGCGCCGCGCCGGCCCAGCAGACGGCGGAAGACCGGCCGCGCCACCGGCAGCAACGCGACCGCCACGCCCACGATCAGCGCGCTGACCGGGTCGACGCCGGCCAGGATCGCCACGACGAACACTGGTCCGACGACGCTCACCACCGCCTGCGGGAGGTAGAAACCGACGTACGCGTCGAGCGCCTCCACACCGTCGGACACGGCTGTCTGGACCGTGCCGGCCGGACGGCCGGCCGTTCCGCCCGGGCCGAGTGCCAGCAGGCGGCGCGTCAGCTTCTCGCGCAGCCGCAGTTTCACCCTCGCGGCGGTCTTCGTCGCCGCGAGGTCCCGCAACCACAACAGCACACTGCGCGCGGTGACCCCGGCCACCGCCAGGGTCAACGGACCGGCGAGTCGGGAGACCTGCTGACCGGCCACCGCGCGCTCCAGCGCTTCGGCGAGAGCGACCGCCGTGATGACCGCCGTACCGGTGGCGGCCAGCGCCGCGGCGACCGTGCCGGCGACCGGCCCGGGAGCCTCGGCCACCAGGCCGAGCAACCGTCGCCGTACCAGCACGAGACCTCCTCTGTCGGTGAGCCGCCGATCACGGACCGTGGGCCGCACCCACCATGCAGCACATGAAAACGGTTGTCAACATCTTGATGATGGCCACCGATCTCAGTACGCTCGGCCCGGTGACCGCCGTTGCCACGCCCGGGATGCTGCGCGTGCTCTCCGACCGCACCGAGTTCCGGTGGCTGTGGCTGGGCAACCTGATCAGCGTCTGCGGTGGCTGGTTCAGCGCTGTCGCCGTGTTCGCGATGGTCTACCACCACACCGGTGCCGGCCTGGCAGCCGGCGCCACACTCGCCCTGCGGTATCTGCCCGGCGTCCTCGTCGGAGGGTTCGCTGGAGTCCTCGCCGACCGGATGGACCGCCGCACCCTCATGGTGGTGACCGACCTGGCCCTGGCCGGTCTCGCCCTGACCTTCCTGCTCGCCGACAGTCCCCGGTGGATCTGGCTGGTCTATCCCCTGACGTTCCTCTCGGCAGCCACCAGCTTCACCTTCCAAGCCGCTCGCAACGCCTGGATGCCGAGTCTCGTCGAGCCGGACGAGTATGTGCTGTTCGGGGCACTGGTCCAGGTCAACGGGCTACTGCTGCAGGCAGTCGGTGGCCTGGCCGGCGCGGCCGCGGTGGCACTATTCGGCTGGCGGTGGGCCTTCGTTCTCAACGCCGCGTCGTTTCTCGCCTCCACCTGGTGCACGCTGCGGGCGCACGGCGGCCAGCGGCACGGCGAGACCGGGGCGACCGGCCGAGTCGTGTTCCGGACCGCTCTGGCCGCCGGTGTCCGGCACGCGGCGCGGCACCGACAGATTCGCGCCCTGCTGGTTGTCGAGGCCGTGTTCTGCCTCGGTCTCGGCGCGGCGATTGTCACCATGACGTTCCTCGCCACCCGCACATACCAGTTGGGTGACGGCGGCGTCGGCTGGTTCTACGCGGTACAGGGGGTCGCCGGAGCCGGCGTCCTGCTCTGGGCCGCCGCCCGTATCCAGCGGCTGCCCCTCGGGCGGCAACTGACCCTGCTCGGCCTGTCCTGCCTGGGCGAGGGACTGGCCACCATCGCCTTCGGGCTGGCACCCGGGGTCGGCTTCGCCCTCGCCTGCTGGGCGATCGCCTCCGCCGCCGACGTCCTCTACGGTCCGGTGGCCATCGCCACCCTTCTCAGCCACGCGGACAATGCGATGCGAGGCCGCCTCATGGCGCTGTGGAGTGCCACCGCTACCGGCGCGCTGGCCCTGTCATCCCTCGCCGGCGGAATCCTGGTCGACCGGTACCGGCCCGGGCTGGTCGCCGTCGCCGCCGGAGCGCTCATGGTGGCCGCCGGCGCCACCTGGCTGACGCTGCTGCGCCAGGGCCATCTCGACGTTCCCCTGTCACCCTCCTGACGGGCGTGTTCGGCCGAGTAGCCACCCCCCGCTCAGTCGTGTTCCGGCGCGCCGGTCACCCGGTGCGACGCCGCGTGCAGCACCTCCGCCACCAGCCGGCGCACATGCCCGCCCCGCGCCCGATACACCGCCCGGCGACCCTCGCGCCGCACGCTGACCAACCCAGCGAGCCGCAGCTTGCCCAGATGCTGCGACACCGCCGGCCGGGCCGTCCCCACCGCCGCCACCAGCGCGGTCACGTCGTACTCGCCCTCTCCGAGCAGCCACATCAGCCGTAACCGGGTCGGGTCGGCCAGCATCCGCAGCATCTCCGTCGCCGCCTCCACCTCCGGAACGCCAGGGAGGCCTTGTTGCAGGTCACTGGCACCTGCAACGTTGTCGCGTGCGTACATGAGCACATATTATGGCGGTCGTCACGGGAACAGCCTCGGTGCGACCGGCAGACCTGGGGAACGGGTGAACGATCACACGCACGACCACGGCCGCAGTCGAGGGGGCGATCACGGGCACGATCACCACCACCATGACCACGGCGGCCGGCTCGCCGGCTGGCGGCACCGGCTGACCCACGCCGTCGTCCCGCACTCACACGACTCCCGGATGAAGATCGACCCCGCGCTGGAGTCATCCCGCGACGGCCTTCGCGCCCTGTGGATCTCGCTGGTCGGCCTCGGCATCACGGCCCTGGCCCAAGCCGTCATCGTGGTGTTGTCCGGCTCGGTGGCCCTGCTCGGCGACACCCTGCACAACGTCGCCGACGCGCTCACCGCTGTGCCCCTCGCGATCGCGTTCCTGCTCGGCCGCCGGGCCGCGACCCGCGCCTACACCTACGGCTACGGCCGCGCAGAAGACCTCGCCGGCATCATTATCGTCCTCGTCATCGCCGGCTCCGCCGTCGCCGCCGCGTGGACCGCCGTCGACCGGCTCCTGCACCCCACCGACGTGACCCACCTGCCCTGGGTAGCCGCCGCCGGCCTCGTCGGATTCATTGGCAACGAAACCGTCGCCCGCTACCGCATCCGCGTCGGCCGCCGCATCGGCTCTGCCGCCCTCATCGCCGACGGCCTGCACGCCCGCACCGACGGCTTCACCTCCCTCGCCGTCCTCGCCGCCGCCGGCGGCGCCGCCCTCGGCTGGCGCTGGGCCGACCCGGTCGTCGGACTGGCCATCGCCATCGCCATCACCTTCGTCCTTAAAAACGCCGCCCGCGAGGTCTACCGACGGCTTATGGACGCCGTCGACCCCGAACTGGTCGACCAGGCCGAAACCACCCTACGAGCCGTCAACGGCGTCCAGGACGTCACCGCGGTACGACTGCGCTGGATCGGCCACCACCTACACGCCGAAGCCGATCTCGTCGTCGACGCCGGCCTCAGCCTCATCGCCGCCCACGAGATCGCCGCCGACGCCGAACACCAACTCACCCACGCCATACCCCGGCTGACCGCCGCCACCGTCCACACCGACCCCGACAGCCACCCCGGCGGACACCACCACACCAACCTCTCCCACCAGCGACGACGCACCACCACACGAGACACGACACAACCCTCTCGGATGCCGTGTCCATGAGAGCAGGGCGCTTGTGTGCATCGATTAGCTTCATGTGCATGGCTGACAAGCCCGAGGGACTGGCCGACGTCGCGTTCCCGCTGTCGATGTGGGAGCGGATCATCGTGACGGCGGCTGGCGGTGCGCTTCTCGCCCTTGGTGCGTTCGCCGTATTCCTCTCTGTCAACCAGGCCGGCAGCGTGGCTCTGTTGCTCGTCGGGGGGGTGTTCGTGCTGTTCGGGGTCAACGGGATGCCCTTGCTCAGTGCGAAGCTCATGGAGTTCGAGTTCCAGATGCCGGCGCGGCTACGCCGGGCGGTCCACGATCTCGCTGCCCACCTGCCGAACGAAGAAGCTAGGCTGCTGCTGTCGACGATCGAGGAAGCGAGCCCGAAGGAATTCGCCGAACCGCTGGTAACCCTGATCGACGTGCTGCTGTTCGAAGCGCGCGTGCGGGACGCAGCGATGCTGACCTGTGAGCAGGTGATCCCGCGGTCGAATCCGGGCACCGGCGATCCGTTGCTTGACGTCGTGCTCGCTGGCGACGTGCGAATCGGCGTCTTCGCGATGTTCGCGCCGACCATGCACGGCTCACTCAAGCCGGAGTTCACCGCGGCATTTCTGGCCCGGTTGCCGACCGCCAACGTGCACGGCGTTCTGTTGATTACGTGTGTCCCGGACGGCGGCGACCTCGCCGCACTCGTGGAACGGGTCCCGGTCCCGGCGGCGGTCGTGCGCACCGGACCGACCGGGCAGATTCCGCCCCTCGGGCCGTTCCTGGACCGGTTCCGCTCGCCGGTTCCGCAGCAACGCTGAGCTCGGCCCTCTCACCGGCCGGCGGTTCTTTCGCACGGAGTTGGCGCTTGCCGTAGCCATGGGTGAGGCGCGCCGACTTGGGTACGTCGCTGACCTGCGAATCCTTACAGGATGGGATCGACACCGACTTGGCGTAGGAACGCGATGAGGGCTCGAGCGTTTTGGCTGTTGGCGGGGCTTGCCGGTGTGGAATTCGCAGTGTGGACGCCCGCGGACTGCGCCAGGCGGTGCGAAGTCAACCCCGGCGGGTACGCCCACCCCGTCCGGGTACCGGCAAGACGCCGGAACGACGCCGGTGATCCCGAGCGGGATGCCGTAGCCGTCCACACCGGTGGAGCGTTTCATACCGCCCTTGCCGCGGTCGACCGGTGAGCGGCCGGCCCGGTCGCGGCCACACGGCGCTTTCGTGATCGCGCCGTCAGCGACACGGGTGGAGCCGGTGGCGCACCGCGGCCTGGCTGGCCGCATGCGCGCTGCTCGCGGTCGCGGTCTCGCCGCTGATCGCGCGAGACGCGGATCCGGTCGCCCAGGGGTCACGCGAGCCGCCTTGCAAACCAGCAATGAAAATCATTACTGTTTCGCGGTCCATCCGCTATCGGAAGTGCAGGCCGTGACACATCATCGCAACGCCCTCACCGCTCTCCTCGTCGCCGCAGCCGTCCTGACCGGCTGCGGCAGCGTCGACCCCGCTCCCGCCACCGCGCCGGCCGCCCCCTCCGCGCCGCCCGTCGAGCCGGTCGCTCATCAGCTGACCGTCACCGACGTCCGAGGTGCCACGATCACGCTCAAGGCCAGGCCCGAGCGGATCGTGTGCCTCACCGGCTTGTGCGACGACGCCCTGGTGGAACTCGGGCTCACTCCCACGGCGACGACCACGCCCAAACTCATCAGCCGTCCCGACTACCTCGGTGCCGCCGGCGCGGCGGTGCCGGCGCTACCGGGCATGTTCGGCAACGAGGACGTCGCGTCGATCGCCACCACCAGGCCGGACCTGGTCATCGGTCTGGCCGGGGTGCACGATCAGTTGCGGCCGGCGATCGAGAAGTTCGCGCCGCTGTGGCTGGTGGAGGTGAAGACCTACGAGGACTCGGTGCGTTACCTGCGGGACATCGCCACGTTGACCGACCGGGGTGCGCAGCAGGCGGATGCCGAGCAGAGGTTCCGGGACCGGCTCGCCGCGGCACGGGCCGCCGCCGAGCAGCGCGGCCTGCGGAAGACGACCGCGCTGGCGATGTACGGCGGCACCTCGATCGGTGTGAACACCTCCGACGACCTGCTCGGTCACCTGCTGTCCCAGGTCTTCGACTACCCGTGGCCGAGCAAGGGCGGTGGTTTCGACACCGCGCAGGCGTACAGCGTGGAGGAGATCCTCACGCGCGACCCGGACCTCGTGTTCATCCAGTCGTTCACGTTCGGTCCGGACGCGAAGACGGTCTCCGCGCAGTACGCGGAGAACCCGGTGTGGAAGCGGATCACCGCCGTGCGTGAGGGCCGCGCCCACGAGGTGCCCGCGGAGCTGTGGGCGTCGGGCCGTGGCACCCGGGCGTTGGGCCTGATCCTCGATGAGGCGGTCGCCAAGGCCACGGCATGACCGCACCGACAGCCGCCACCGGCGGCACGCCCGGGACGGCGCTCCCGACGTCTCCGGCGGCACGCCGGTGGCCGGCGGCGGTCGCGTTGCCGATCGCCCTGGCGGCGGCGATCGTGTTGACCCTCGTTCTTGCCCTGCCCGCAGATGCCGAGGTCGCCCGGGTGGTGCTCTGGGAGCTGCGGGTACCCCGGCTGCTGCTGGCCCTGCTCGGCGGGGCGGCGGTGGGGGTGGCGGGGCTGCTGATGCAGGCCGCGCTGCGCAACCCGCTGGCCGTACCCGAACTACTCGGCGTCTCCACCGGCGGCGCGCTCGCCGCCGCCGTGGTCGTGGTGTGGGCGCTCCCGGTTCCGGCCGCGGCACAGCCCGTCGTGGCCCTGGCCGGGGCCCTCACCGGTGGCGCGCTCTGCCTCGCCGCGGCCGGGACCGGCCGCGGGCCGGGCGCGGTCCTGCTCATCGGCGCGGCGATGTCGACGGCGTTGCAGGCGGTACTGCTGGCGGTGATGGCCGCCGCCGACCGTCTCCAGTACGACACGCTCTTCCGCTACCTGGTGGGCAGCCTCACCGGGATCACCTGGGACCACGCCCGGCTCACCCTGCCGTGGCTGCTGCTCTGCGCGCCGCTGGTCGTGGCGGTCCTGCCCGCGCTCGGCGTGCTACGCCTCGGCGACGAGGCGGCCGCCGCCCTCGGATTGCCCGTCGGGCGGGCCCGCGTCGCGGTGCTCGGACTCGCCGCCGTCCTGGTCGCCGTCGTGATCGGCCCGTGCGGCCCGATCGCCTGGATCGGGTTCGTGGCCCCGCACGTGGCCCGGCACGTACGCCCGCACGCCGACGCCCGGGCCCTGCTGCCCTGGGCGGCGGCGTTCGGCGCGCTGTTCACCACCGTGGCAGACCTGGCCGCCCGGCACGTGTTCGCGCCGGCCGAGACCCCGTTGGGTGCGTGGACGGCCGCCGTCGGCATCCTCTCCGGTCTGATCCTGCTCCGCCGTCGGGGTGCGTCGTGAGGTGGTGGTGGGCAGTCTCGGCGCTGGTCCTCGCCGTCACCGCCGAGATCGCCGTCGGGCGGGGCGTCGACTGGCCGCAGTTGGATCCGCTGGAGCAGCGGATCCTCGTCGAGTTGCGGCTGCCCCGCCTGGTCACCGCGCTCCTCGCGGGCGCCGGCCTCGGCGCTGCCGGGCTGCTGTTGCAGGCGGTGCTGCGCAACCCGCTCGCCGCGCCGGAACTCGCCGGGGTCAATCCCGGTGCGGTGCTGGGTGTGCTCGGTGGTATCCAGCTCGGCCTGGTTCCGGCCGACTCTGCCGCCGGGGCACTGGTGGCGGCGTTGCTCGGCGGAGCCGCCGGTGGCTCGTTGATGTGGCTGCTGGCCCGCGACGGCTCCCCGGCCCAGGTCGCGGCGTACGGGCTACTCGGCTCGGCGGCGTTGGCCGGTCTCACCACACTGCTGCTCGCGTACCAGCCGAGCCGGTTCGGCAACGCGATGCGCTGGCTCGTCGGCTCGGTCGACGGGCGGGTCTGGGCACACGTGCGGGTCGCCTGGCCGTGGCTGGTCACGGCGCTGCTGCTGGCCTGGCTCTGCTCCGCCGTGCTGGGCGTGCTCGCCGCCGGTGACGGGCACGCCGCCGCGCTCGGGCTCTCACCCCGACCGGTCCGCGCTCTCGGGCTGGCCCTGGCGGTGGCGCTGGCCGCCGGTGCGGTGGCGCTGGCCGGCGCGCTGACCTTCGTCGGGTTGGTCGTCCCGCACGTCGCCCGCGCCCTGTGCGGGGCGGACCTGCGTCGGGCGCTTCCGGCCGCCGCCCTGCTCGGTGCCACGGCGGTCGTCGGCGCGGACGCGGTGGCCCAGGCGCTGACCGTGCTGGTGCAGGCCGGGTCCGCGGGGCAGCGGCTCGGGGTGCCCGCCGGAGCGGTGACCGCTCTGCTCGGGGCGGTGGCGCTGGTCGTCGTCGCCCGTCGTTCCCCGCACGTGGAGGTGTCGTGACCGCACCGGTCTTCACCGTCGATCAGGCCCGCTACCGCTATCGGGACCGGGTGGTGCTCGCCGGGGTGTCGCTGACCGTCCGGGCCGGGGAGTGCGTCGCGCTCGTCGGGCGCAACGGGTGCGGCAAGTCCACCCTGCTCCGTCTCCTTGCCGGCGCCGACCGGCCAGAGAGCGGCCGGGTGCTGCTGCACGGCCATCCGGCGTACGCGCAGCGGCGGCGCGACGTCGCCCGGCAGGTGGCGGTCCTGCACCAGCAGCTGCCGCCGG
Source organism: Micromonospora sp. NPDC126480 (assembly GCF_040302465.1). Taxonomy (NCBI): domain Bacteria; kingdom Bacillati; phylum Actinomycetota; class Actinomycetes; order Micromonosporales; family Micromonosporaceae; genus Micromonospora; species Micromonospora sp. NPDC126480. Next base: position 179,609 of record NZ_JBEORU010000002.1, on the reverse strand, counting down.
TGCCCGGGCTGACCGTCCGGCAGCTCGTCGCGCAGGGCCGCTACCCGCACCGGGGACCGCTGGGCATGCTGTGGCAGCCGGAGGACACCGAGGCGTCCGCCGCCCTCGCCGCGACCGGCGTCACCGGACTGGCCGACCGGCAGGTCGACTCGCTCAGCGGCGGGGAGCGGCAGCGGGTCCGGCTCGCCCTGGCCCTGGCTCAACGCACGCCGGTGCTGCTGCTCGACGAGCCCACCACCTTTCTCGACGTCCGACACCAGTTGGAGGTGCTGTCGCTGGTGCGGCGGCTGCACGCCGAGCGAGGGCTGACCGTGGTGACCGTGCTGCACGAGCTGGACCACGCCGCCCGGTTCACCGACCGGGTGGTGGCGCTCGCCGGCGGCCGGGTCGCCGCCGACGGGCCACCGGCCGAGGTGGTCACGCCGGCGCTGCTCGCCGACGTGTTCGGCGTACGCGGGCGGGTGCTCGCCGACGCGCACACCGGCACGGTCCGCGCGCTGGCCGACGAGCCCTTGGCGGACCTGTGATCGTCCACCGGGAGCTGGTCCGATTGGCCGGCGCCGTCACCGGGCCGGTCGCCGGGTGCGCGGCGCTGGGCATGGCCGTGTCCGCCGCGTACGTCGGTCAGGCCCTGCTGGTCGCCGGCGCGCTGGCGGCGACGGCCCGGCGGGATCTCGACGCCGCCACCGGCCTGCTGGCCGGGGCGCTCGGGGTGATCCTGGTGCGGGCGGCGCTGCTGTGGTGCCGCGAGGTCGCCGGCGCAGCCGCCGGCGCCCGGATCCGGGCCCGGTTGCGGGATCGGCTGGTCGCCCGGCTCGCCGAGCTCGGCCCGGCCTGGCTCGCCGGGTCCCGTACCGGCCGTACCCAGGCCACCCTCGTCGACGGGGTGGAAGGGCTGGACGCCTACTACCGGCGGTACCTGCCGCAGGTACTGGTCACCGTCACCGTGCCGACCGCACTGGTGACCTGGCTCGCCACGGTGGAGCCGGTCGCCGCCGGGCTCCTCGGCACGGCCGTGCTGCTGGTGCTGACCGTTCCCCGGGTCTGGGACGCCACCCTGCTGCGCCGGGGACGGGGCCGCTGGGCGGCGTTCACCGCGCTCGCCGCCGACTTCCTCGACACCCTCCAGGGCGCGGCAACGCTGCGCGCGTTCGGTGCGGTCGACCGCATGCGGGACCGGATCCTGGGACGCACCCACGACCTGCACACCACCACGATGACGCAGCTGCGCCTGTCACTGATCGAGAGCGGGATCAGCGCCCTGCTGATCCAGGCCGGTCTCGCCGCCGCAGCCGTGGCCGCCGCCGTCGCCGCCTACGCCGGCCGGGCCGACGCGGCGGCCGTGTTCCTGGTGCTGCTGGTCTCGGTGGAGTGCTTCCGGCCGGTACGCGACCTCGGCGCGCACTGGCACGCCGGCTACCTCGGCGTCACCGCCGTCGACGGCCTGACCGAGCTGCTGCACGCCCCGCCCGGCGTCGTGCACACCGGACAGGTCGACCGCCGGTTCGACCACGCACCGACGGTCGTCTTCGACGCGGTCGGCCACCACTACCCCGGCCGAGCTGAGCCGGCGCTGCGGGAGGTGACCCTGCGGCTGGCCCCCGGCGAGACCGTCGCGGTGGTCGGCCGCTCCGGCGCCGGGAAGTCCACCCTGGCCAGCCTGCTGCTGCGACACCTCGACCCGGACACCGGCCGGATCACCGTCGACGGGACCGACCTGCGCGACCTGACCCGGGACGCGCTGCGCCGCGCGGTCACCGTGGTGGCCCAGGAGACGTACCTGTTTCACGGCTCGGTGGCCGACAACCTACGGCTGGCCCGCCCGGAGGCCACCGACGCCGACCTGGCAGCCGCCGCCCGCGCCGCCGGCGCCCACGATTTCGTCCAGGCGCTACCGCAGGGGTACGCGAGCCAGGTCGGCGAACGCGGCGCAACCCTCTCGGGTGGGCAACGGCAACGCCTGGCCATCGCCCGGGCGCTGCTCGCCGACACCCCGGTGCTCATCCTCGACGAGGCCACCTCCGCCGTCGACGTCCCGCAGGAGAACGCCATCCTCGACGCGCTGACCAAGGCCGCCCGCGGGAAGACCTGCCTGATCATCGCCCACCGGCTCAACGCGGTACGCCACGCCGACCGGATCGTGCTGCTCGAGCACGGCCGGGTCGTCGCCGCAGGCCGCCACGACGACCTGCTGACGTCCTGCCCCGAGTACGCCGAGCTGGTCGCAGCACAGGAGATGGCCGGATGACGGCGCCGGACCGGCCGGCCGACGATCGGCGCCCGGGAGCGCTACGCCGGCTGCTGCCAGCGATCGCCGGGCACCCGCGCGCCTTCCGGGGCACCCTGGCGGCGAACCTCCTCGGACAGCTCGCCGGCCTCGCCACGGCGGTCCTCGGCGCCACCCTGGTGGGCCGGGCCGTAGCGGGCGCCCCCACGCCGGTCGGTGTGGTCTCGGGGGCGCTGGGCGCGCTGGTCGCGGTGGTCACCGTCGCTACCTGGTGGGAGATGTACGTCTCCCACGACCTCGCCTACCGAATCCTCGCCGACCTGCGCACCCGGGTGTACGACGCGATCACCCGGATCGCTCCGGGCGGCCTCGGCGGACGCCGCTCCGGCGACCTGGCGACCGTCGCGCTGTCCGACATCGAGACCCTGGAGTGGCTGTTCGCGCACACCATCGCGCAACTGCTCACCGCCACCGTGGTCCTCACCGCCGGCACCGCCCTGGCGGCCTGGATCGACCCGTGGCTGCCCGCCGTGGTGCTGCCCGCCGCAGTCCTGATCACGGTCACCCCCTGGCTGCTGCGCCGGCACGCCGATCGGCACGGGACCCAGGTCCGCGCCGCCACCGCCGACCTGACCGCCGACATTGTCGACACCGTGCACGGGCTGCGCGAGCTGACCGTCTTCGGGGCGTTGGAGCGCCGCCGCGCCCACCTTGCCGCCCGTACCCGACGGCTCGGGCGGGTCCAGCGGCGCAACGCCGCCCACGTCGGACTGGAGACCGCGCTGATCGACGCACTGGTCGCCGCCGCCGGCATCGGCGCGGTGCTGGTGGTCCTCGACGGCGTACGCGCGGGGCGGCTCGACGTCGCCGCCGGTCCGGTGGCGCTGGTCCTCGCCGGGGCGGTCCTCGGCCCGGCCAGCCAGGTGGCCGGTCTGCTGAAGGAAGCCGGCACCCTGCGCGCCGCCGCCGACCGGATCGACGAACTGCTCCAAGCGCCCTCCCCGGTCCCGGCACCGGCCCGGCCCGTGGCCGCGCCCGTGGACAGCGAGGTGGTCTTCGACGACGTGCACTTCGAGTACCTGCCCGACCGGCCGGTGCTACGAGGCGTCTCGTTCACCGTCCGGCCCGGTGAGACGGTCGCGCTCGTGGGCGCCTCCGGGGTGGGCAAGTCCACGTGTACGCACCTGCTGCTGCGATACCACGATCCGAGCGCCGGGCGGATCACCGTCGGCGGGGTGGACCTGCGGGACCTCGGCGACGCCGACCTGCGCCGCACCGTCACCGTGGTCCCGCAGGACGTTCACCTGTTCCCCGGCTCGATCGCCGACAACATCCGCCTGGGTCAGCCGGACGCCACCGACACCGAGGTGCACGCCGCCGCCGACGCCGCCCAGCTCACACCGTTCCTCGACACGCTACCGGCCGGCCTGAACACGCCGGCCGGCGAACGGGGAGCGGCACTGTCCGGCGGTCAACGGGCCCGGGTCGCCGTCGCCCGAGCACTGCTCACCGGCGCACCGGTGCTCGTCCTCGACGAGGCGGCCGCCAACCTCGACGCCGCCACCGAGGCCGACCTGGCCGCCGCCCTGGAAGCCACCGGAAGCCACCGGGCCACCCTGCTGATCGCGCACCGCCTCGCCACCATCATGCGCGCCGACCGGGTCATCGTCCTCGATGGCGGGCGGGTCGTCGCCGACGACGCTCCTGAACAGCTGCGCGAGCGGGGAGTCCTCGTCGCGGCGATCCGAGGCGACGAGGCCGTCGGTTGACCGGCCCCCGGGTGCGGACCGCCCGGAGGGAGCGACACCGCGCGCTGCGTGGCGGCGGCGCTGACGGACGACAGCGCGGCCCGTGGCGCGGTTCGGCCGGCCTCAGGCCGGGTGACCGGGCCGCCTACGGCGCTCGCCAGGCGGCGTCGCGCAGCAGACGCAGTCCGTTGAGGGCGACGATGACGGTGGAGCCCTCGTGGCCGGCCACGCCCAGCGGCAACGGCAGGTGTCCGACGATGTCCCAGGTGACCAGGACCACGATGAAGGTACCGGCGATCACCAGGTTCGCCACGACGATCCGGCGGGCCCGCCGGGCGAGCCTGAGCAGCGCGGGCAGGGCGGTGAGATCGTCGCGTACCAGCACCGCGTCTGCGGTCTGCAGGGTGAGGTCCGCCCCGCCCCGCCCCATAGCGACACCGACGTCGGCGCTGGCCAGGGCGGGTGCGTCGTTGATCCCGTCGCCGACGCTCAGCACCGTGTGCCCGCCGTCCTGCAGCCCGCGGACGCGGGCCACCTTGTCGCCTGGCAGTAGCCCGGCGTGGACCGCGTCGATGCCGACCTCACCGGCCAGGCGGGTGGCCGCGCCCCGGTTGTCGCCGGTGAGCAACTGTGGTGCCCGTCCGGTCAGGACGGTGAGAGCCGCCACGCTCGGCTCCGCCTCCGGGCGCGTGCGATCGGTCAGGGCGAGCACGCCCGCCGGTTCGTCGTCGAGCACGACGAGCACGGCGGTGTGGCCGTCGTTCTCGGCGGCCTGGACGGCGGCCTTCACCTGGGCACGACCGGCGCCCGGTGGCAGGTCGTCGAGCAGGGTGGGACTGCCGACCCGCACCCGGCGGCCGGCGACGGTGGCGGTGACGCCCCGGCCCGGCAGGGCGGTGACGTCGGCCACGGACGGGACCGTCAGACCCCGCCGTCCGGCCTCGGCGACCACGGCGGTGGCGAGCGGGTGCTCGCTGTGCTGCTCGGCCGCCGCGGCGAGGCGGACCATCTCGTCCTCGGCGGCGCCGAGCGGTCGTACGGACACGACGACGGGGGTGCCCTCGGTGAGGGTGCCGGTCTTGTCGAAAGCCACCGCATCGACGTCGGCGAGCTTCTCCATCACGACGGCCGACTTGACCAGGACGCCGTGCCGGCCGGCGAGGGCGATCGCCGACAGCAGAGGCGGCATCGTCGCCAGCACCACCGCACACGGGGAGGCAACGATCATGAAGGTCATCGCCCGGAGCAGGGTCGGCTGCAGCGCCGCGCCCAGGACGAGCGGAATGACGAACAGGGCGAGGGTGGCCACGACCACACCGACCGAATACCGCTGCTCGACCTTCTCGATGAACAGGTGGGTGCGGGCCTTGGTGGCCGAGGCCTGCTCCACCTGGGCGACGATGCGCGCCAGCACCGTCTCCCCCGCCGGGCGGTGCACCCGCGCCAGCAGAGCACCGGTGCCGTTCACCGTGCCGGCGAAGACCTCCTCCCCCGGCCCCCGCGACACCGGCATGGGCTCGCCGGTGATGCTGGCCTGGTCGACATCGCTGGTGCCGTCCACGATCACCGCGTCCGCGCCGATGCGCTCGCCCGGACGCACCAGGACCACGTCGCCGACCCGCAGCTCGGCCGGGTGGACCGCCTCCTCACGCCCGTCGTCGACGCGGACGGCCCGCTCCGGGGTCAGGTCGAGCAGGGCCCGCACCGAGTCGGCGGTACGCGCCGTCGCGAACGCCTCCAACGCCCCGGAGGTGGCGAAGATGACGATCAGCAGGGCACCGTCGAAGACCTGCCCGATGCCGGCGGCACCGACCGCCGCGACGACCATCAGCAGGTCGACGTCCAGGGTGCGTTCGCGTAGCGCCCGCAGCCCCGACAGCGCCGGTTCCCACCCACCGACCAGGTAGCAGGCGAGATACAGCGCCCACCACACCGGCGCCGGTGCGCCCGCCAGATGGGCCGTCCCACCGAGGGCGAACAGCGCCAGGGCCGTGGCCGCCCACCGCACCTCGGCCAACGCCCACAGCCGGCGCCGAAGGAGTCGAGTGGATGCGGCGCCGGTCGCGAGGACGGGAGCCTCGTCGCGTGTCATCGTCACGACCAGGAGCATACCTGCGCAGTTGCGCATACAGATGTGCAGGTATGTAAGAGGATGGCGGTACGATGACCGCGTGCACACGTCGCTGCCGGACTTCCGCATGCCGCACGACGAGCAGGTCCACCTCGCCGCCGAGGGTTTCCGGCTGCTCGCCGACCCCACCCGCATCAAGATTCTCTGGGCGCTGATGCAGGGCGAGTCCTCCGTCGCCTGCCTGGCCGAACTCGTCGGCGCGGCTCCGACCGCGGTCAGCCAACACCTTGCGAAACTGCGCCTCGCCGGCCTGGTACGCGGCCGGCGCGAGGGAACCTTCGTCTACTACTCTGCCGCCGACGTCCATGTGGGTCGGCTGCTCACCGAGGCGCTCTTCCACGCCGACCAGCACGACAGCGGCACCGCCGCGGACACGCCCGCCCGCCCCGCCGGCCCAGACCTCGGCCGGTGACACCCCGCCGCCAGAAGAGGCGGCACCCCGCACAGCCACCACCACCGTCGTAGCGGCCGACACCGCCGGCCGTGCATCCTGCCTGCACAAGGAGGTGGGAGAAGGACGACGAGTTTTGGCGCACCGCCGGGTCGTAGCTGCATGCCTCGCCAACTCGGGGACGTCACCGGGCAGTTGATCGAAGTTGATCGACCAAGAGGGTTACACGTGTGCCTCGGCTTGGGCTGGAGATTGTCGGGTCATCCTGAAGTGTTGGAGTTGAGGGATGAGCGCGGTAATCAGCCCTAGGCTGGCGAGGCAGGTGAGTCCGCCGATGACGAGGGCGGTGCCGCCGGAGGCTTCGGCGGCGACCAGCCCGGCCCGGAGGCCGCCGACATGTGGTCCGGCGGCGCCGACGATGTGTTCCAGGGAGGCGACTCGTCCACGGTGAGACTCTGGCGTCGATGATTGCACGATCGTGCCACGTGACACGACGGACCAGGTGTCGGCGGCGCCGGCGAGAGCTAGCAGGGTGAGGACGACGGGGAGTTGGCTGCTCAGGCCGACCCCGGCCAGCGAGACGCCCCATAGGGCGGCGCAGGCCAGGAGTACGAGGCCGGGGCGGTTGCGTTGGGTGATCAGGCCCGACACCGCGGAGGCGACCACACCGCCTACGGCGAGCGCCGAAGTGAGCAGGCCGAGGATCTCCGGTGATCCACCGAACTTCTCCTGATTGACGACGGGAAACAGGGCTACCGGCATGGCCAGTACGGTCGCGGCCAGGTCCACGAGGAAGGCTCCCCGCACGGCTGGCGTGCGGACCGCGAAACTGACTCCTTCCCAGACCGCGGTAGCGCCGACTCGTCCCGCTCCCTCGAGTCTGCTCGTTCTCGGCAGGCCGGTGAGACCGATCAGCGCGGCCACGAACGTGACAGCTTCGATGGCGAAGCAGACGGCGGTTCCCCACTGTGCGGTGAGGAAACCCGCGATCGCCGGGCCGAGCAGCACAGCGATCTGAAAGGACAGGTGGTCCAGGGCCAGCCCTGCGGACAGACGATCAGGAGGAAGCAGCCGAGGGACGAAGGCTCGCCGGGCCGGCGTACCCAACGCGGACAAGCTCGAGGCGACGGCGACCAGGCCGAACATGACCCACACCCCGTCGCCGGGCCACAAGGCGACACCAGTCATGAGCAGACTGGTCATGATCAGGCCGACGGTGGTCACGATGGCCAGGCGTCGTCGGTCCACATGATCGACGAAGGCACTGCCAAGCAGGGCGAACGCGATCAGCGGGGCGGCGGCGAACAGACCGATGAGCCCGACCATCAGCGGGTTGTGCGTTCGGTCCCAAACGTAGAAGGTCGCGGCGAAGGCCCCCAGTTGGCTGCCGAAACCGGAGGCGGTCGCGCCCAACCACAGACGGCGGAAGGTTGGGTGCTCCCGCAGGGGACGAATGTCGACCAGGGCGCCCAGGAGACTCACCTCAGGTCTTCCTTAAGGGCTCTGGTCAGGTTGTCGTCGAGCCGCTGCTTGAACGAGCGTCTGGCGAGAACGGCATTGATGTCCTTGACGACCTGAGTAAGCGGGTAGGGGATCTCGGCCTCGAGTTGCCGCAGGGTCACCTCAGTCGCCCGCCACTCAGCTTGAAGAAGGGGTAGGAGCTCGCGCCCTCGTTGGCTGAGCTGGATGCAGCGGGTCCGGCCGTCACCACTCTCAGCGCCCTCGACGAAACCAGCGGCGCGCATCGCGGCGGCCGTCTGACTCATCGCCGAATGAGTCACCTCGACGGCCGTCGCCAACTCTTTGATCGTCATCGAGCCGTGCCGGCCCAACTTGATCAGTGGACCTACGAAACGGGTGCGCAACCCGGTGACGCCGGCGTCGTCGTACAAGGAAGCGATGTCCTGATCCATCGCGTTCAGCATCTGAAACAGCGGGAGCCAGTGGCTGCTGTCAACGAGATCTCGATCGTCGGCTTGCCCGTCACCGTCTGCCATACCACCACTGTAACAGTGCTTATATAAGTTCTGTTACATCGAGTCGCGGTGACGCTGAAACCCGGCTCGTGGTAGGGCGCCAACCGCAGGTACTGTCCGCTGCTGGCGGTCGCAGCGTCCCGTCGGCATCGAAGAACACCGCTCCACGCATCCTGGGTCGATCCCTACTGGCTCGATGGCGAGTCGATGTCTCCACCTCCCGTCGCTCGGCGGCCGATGTCTTGCGGCATCGCTTGTCCAGTCGCCGGCCCTGGCGCGTTGCCAGACCGCGGCGCTACAGACGTGCATGCCGAGCATGCGCGCCAGGACTGCGGCGGGCAGGTCGGTGGCGAGCCGGAGCAGGGACGGTGGACCGTGCGTGTCGTGAGTGGAGTACGTGCGATCGGTTGGATGGCGGCAGCGCCTCCACTGTGGGAGGTCCTGATGCAGCACGTGCCGGAACTCGACGGTCCCGACCTGCTCGACTGGTGGCCTACGGCAGTCGACCCGGCGAGGCTGCCCGCGGAGCTGGCGCCAGGCAACACCACAGCCACCAGGTATTCTGCTGGCAGCTCTCGCCACCCCTGGCCGCGGGTTCGGCGCGGTGATCGTGGGAGAGCTCGAGCGAGCCTTCTACGGCAACCGGTTCCGCGACCTCGCTGTTCGAGCTGTACGGCGTGCAGCTGTGGCTACCCGAGCTCAACGGGCCAGTCGACACCAGCAATGAGCTCCACCTGTCACTGCTGGCCTGCTCGGCGTGCACTCGAAACGCGAGGTCCAACGCCCCCGGTTCCGGGCCAAAGCGGCGATGCGCAGCAGAAACCCCATCAAGGCGCTTCATCGACCGTGAAGACTACCCGTGGGGTTGACGTGTCCGAGGATTGACACGAACCGATCCCAGTGCTGGACCGCTGCCGCAGGCTCATTCGAAGAGTTCGCGGATGACTCCCATGGCCCGTGGTGAGATCACCTCGTCTGGGTAGAAGTCACTGCACAGGCGTACGGCGTCGTCCACCGACGTGACGCCGGCCAGCGCCGCCAAGGTACGGAGATCGTCCACGTCGCGGGCCCGCGCCGCGAGTGCTTCATCGCGAAGATGTGCTCCGGCGAAGCCGCCATGACGCGCAGCCCGGGATGGTCGAAAACCCGCCGTCGGCCCGGATCGATCTTGCCCGAGACGTAGACGCTGGCTTGCTCATTGAGCCACCACGGGGGCAGTCCCAGGTCGTCGGCCACCGCACGGGCCTCGTCGAGAACCACGCCGTGCGGGACGAACATCGCATCGACATCCCTGGTCACCCGCTTCGCGTCATAGGCCAGCGCCATCGCGGCACCACCCACCACGAAGATGTCAGCCACGACGCCACGGCGGACGAGCCGCTCGCCCAAACGGGTAAACGCACGCTCCAGTTCCGCGCGCCCCATCAGGACGCCGTCCGACCCGCTCACGCCGCCGCCAAATCGTGCACCGACACGAACACACCATGTTTCCGAAACGCGGCCGGCGCCCACGCCAGAGCATCAGCGCGATGGATAGCCAACTCGGCCGGGAACCAGGCCCGGCGCAGCACCCGGGTCTCGACCCACGCCGGCGGAGCAAGATCCGCCTGCGCGAGCAGATGCTCCGCGATCGCCGCCAACAGCGCATCCCACCGTACGTCCCCGGTCGACCCGGGCTCATCCTGCAACAGACCTACCCTGGTGTCGGCTGGCTCCCACCGATACTCCTCCAGGAACTCCCACACCAGCTTCCAGCGGATCCGATCGCTGTCCGCAGACGCGAGATGGGTCGCCAACACCGCCAGGCTCATCGGTTCGTAGCCGGTACCCACAGCGCGCACCTCACCTCCGAAACCAGGGCATAACCGGTTGCAGCCTATCGCCTCCCCCGCTGGCGAGCCCCGCAACGCCCTACCGCTGACCGCCCCGACCAGCCCTTGTCGGCTGTCGGTAAGGCATCACGGGTGGCTTGACCTCCTCGCTGACATGAGACGCCTCACCCCCTGCAGAGCGTCCTAGGACATCAGCGGGCTGTCGTTGGTCTTCCGCTCGGATGAGGGTGGCCAGGTGTTGGCCTGCTTCGATGGCGCTGACGGGTTGTCCGGCGAAGCGGCCGAGCAGGGTGTCGAGCGGGTAGTGAGCGAGCACGTGGTAGCGGGCGAGGTATGTCAAGCCTGGTCGACCAGGGCTTGGAAGTGATGGGTGTCGTCGGCAACGACGCTGCTGGTGGGGACACCCACCCCCTTCTACATGTTGTTCAGCATTGTGGAGATCTCCTGCACGGCCGCGATCGTCCGGCAGGCAGAGCGCTGGCGGACACCCGAGCCGGCCGTCGCCGGTGACAACAGCCGTGACGGCAGCGCCCGCCCCTCAACGGTCTCCACTCATCACAACACCGCCTTTTGTCCGACTGAGCAGAAGTTGAGCCCGTCCGAAGGGAAGACCTGGACGACACATCGAAAGACGTCTAGCGTGACGAGCTACCACCATCGATGCCGTACCGGGTCGGCGCCGTTGCTGAGCATCGAGTCCCTTCAGCACGGGAGCGTCCATGAGTACACGCTTGTCCAAGCGGCTGCGCCGGCCCACACTCGGCGTCATCGCCCTCGTCGTCGCCGCTACCGGCCTGTCGGCCGCGCCGGCGGGTGCGGCGCCCGCCCAGGAGCCGGGCGTCACCCTGCGCGTGTACGACGTGCAGGTGCCGCTCGATGAACTCTGCACTCTCAAGCCTGCGCAGACTCCGAACGTCGACAAGCTGATGTCCACGATCAACTGGACGTCGACGGCTGACTTCGGTGTCGCCGACTATTTCGTGACGCAGGTGCTCGGCAACATCAACGTCCCGAACGCCGGCTCCTATACGTTCCGGCTGACCAGCGACGACGGGTCGAAGCTCACCATCGACAACTCCGTCGTGATCAACCATGACGGCCTGCACGGCGCGGACCCGCCCAAGGAGGGCACGGTCACCCTGACCGCCGGGGCGCACCCGTTTCGGATCGACCACTTTGAGCGCACCGGTGGGCAGCAGATCACCCTGCAGTGGAAGGTTCCCGGCTCGTCGTCCTTCGTCGTGGTGCCCAACTCCGCCCTGAGCACCGACGCGGGCGTGGTCCGGGTGACCGCCCCGGGCAAGAAGGAGTGCGAGGGCGTCTTCGACTCCCCCGGCGACGGCCTGCCGCTCAACGGAGTGCACCCCAGCTACACGCTGACCAACCTGCGGCCCAACGGCTTTCAGCCGAAGGTCACCGGGATGGACTGGCTCCCCGACGGGCGGATGGTCATCTCCACCTGGGGCGGCAACGACCAGTCCGGCACCTCGCAGGACGGCGAGATCCACATCCTGTCCAACACCGGCGGCTCCACCGGTCCCGGCAGTGTCACCACCAAGAAGATCGGTGACAATCTCAAGGAGCCGATGGGCCTGAAGATCGTCGACGAGGTCGTCTACGTGTCGGAGAAGCAGCGGCTGACCCGGCTCGTGGACACCACCGGCGACGAGGTGGCCGACCAGTACCAGACCGTGGCCACCTGGCCGTACGGGGGCAACTTCCACGAGTTCGCCTTCGGCCTGCTGTATCAGGCGCCGTACTTCTACCTGAACCTGTCGGTGTCGATCAACTACGGCGGGGCGACCACCGACCCGCAGCCGGCGCCGAACCGGGGCACGACGATCAAGGTGCACAAGGACACCGGCGCGGTCTCCTACCTCGCAGGTGGGCTACGGACGCCGCACGGCATCGGGTGGGGCCCGGAGAACGGCATCTTCGTCACCGACAACCAAGGCGGCTGGCTGCCGTCGTCGAAGCTGCTGCACATCAAGCAGGACCGGTTCTTCAACCACTACATGAACCCGGACGGTCCCTTCGACGGCAACCCGATCACTCCGCCGGTGCTGTGGATGCCGCAGAACGAGATCGCCAACTCCCCCAGCGGGCTGGTGACCGTGCCCAGCGGCACCTACGCAGGTCAGCTGCTCATCGGGGACGTGACCTACGGCGGCCTCCAGCGGGCCTACCTGGAGAAGGTCAACGGCGAGTACCAGGGCGCACTGTTCCGGATGACCCAGGGCCTGGAGGCCGGCGTCTCCGAGGTGCACCTCGGCCCGGACGGCGCCGTCTACGTCGGCGGGCTCGGCGCCGGCGGCAACTGGGGCCAGAGCGGCAAGCTCCAGTACGGCCTGCAGAAGCTCACCCCGAACGGAACGAGCACCTTCGACATTCTCGCCATGCGCGCCACCGCCAGCGGCTTTCAGCTCGAGTACACCCAGCCGCTGTCCACCGAGACCGCGGCCGGCCTGGCCGCCCGCTACAAGGTCAAGCAGTGGCGCTACCAACCCACCGCCAGCTACGGCGGACCGAAGATCGACCAGGAGACCCTGACCGTCTCAGCGGCATCCCTGTCCGCTGACCGCAAGACCGTCACCCTCGCCATTGCGGGCCGTAAGGCCGGGCACGTCGTGCACGTCCGCTCACCACGGCCGTTCACCTCTTCCACCGGACAGTCGCTGTGGAGCACCGAGGCCTGGTACACGCTCAACGCCATCCCCGGCAGCACCCCGCCGCCCACCGGTGGTAACTACCAGGCGGAGAGCGCCGCCCTGGCCGGCGGTGCGGTCGTCAACAGCAACCACGCGGGTTACACCGGCAGCGGCTTCGTCGCCGGTTACGGCACACTCGGGGCCACCACCACCTTCACCGTCACCGCCGCCTCGGCCGGCGCGCACGACGTCGAATTGCGCTACGCCAACGGCCCGAACCCCTTCACCGGCACCAAGAAGATCAGCTTGTACGTCAACGGCACGAAAGTGCGCCAGACCAGCCTCGCCGACACCGGCGCGTGGACCAGCTGGGCCACGAAGACCGAGCGGGTGACGCTGAACGCCGGGACGAACACCATCGCCTACCGGCACGACAGCGGCGACGACGGCCACGTCAACCTCGACGCCATCACGGTCACCGCGACCGGCGGCGATGCCGGCACAATCACCGGGATCGGCGGCAAGTGCCTCGACGTCAGCAACAGCGGCACCGCCGACGGCACGAAGATCCAGCTCTACACCTGCAACGGCACCGACGCCCAGAAGTGGACCCGGGTCGGCGACACCCTGCGGGCACTCGGCAAGTGTCTCGACGTCGACAAGGGCGGCACCGCCAACGGCACCAAGGTCCAACTCTGGAGTTGCAACGGCACCGGCGCCCAGGTGTGGCAGCCGCAGGCCAACGGCTCCATCCTCAACCCCCAGTCGGGTAAGGTGCTCGACGCCGCCGGCGGATCCACCGCCAACGGCACTCAGATCCACATCTGGGCCTACGTCGGCGGCGCGAACCAGCACTGGATCATCAACGGCGGGAGCGCAACCAACCGGATCCAACTGTTCGACGGCGACGACCTCGACGCCTGGCAGACCACCGGCGGCGGCGCCGCCACCTGGCCGATCGCCAACGGCTCGATGGAATCGGCGGGCGGCGACATCCGCACCACCCAGAGCTTCGGTGACTTCCGACTGCACGTGGAGTGGTGGCAGCCCAACTACCCCGCGAACGTCACCGGGCAGGCGCGCGGCAACAGCGGCGTCTACCTGCAGAACCGCTACGAGATCCAGGTCCTCGACTCGTACGGCAAGACCAACCTGACCAACGCGGACGCCGCGGCCATCTACGGCAAGCGGGCTCCGGACAGCAACGCGGCCACCGCGCCGCAGACCTGGCAGACCTACGACATCACCTTCCGGGCGGCGCGCTTCGACTCCGCCGGCAACAAGACCGAGAACGCGCGCGTGACGGTCGCCTGGAACGGCGTCACCGTACACGACAACATCCCGATCGACGGTCCGACCGGCGCCGGCGCGGCCGAAGGGCCGTCCGGCGGGCCGATCCGCCTGCAGGACCACGGCGATGCCGGCGAGAACGTCCGCTACCGCAACATCTGGATCGAACCACTGACCTGACCGCGCACGCCGGGCCGGGTTCCGCAGGCGACCACGCTGCGGACCCGGCCCGGCGGGGAGGGGCTGCGATCAGCCGGCGGACCGGAGCCGCTGCCCAAAGGCCCGACTGGTGTATTGCCCCGCGGTCTGAGTGGTGGATCAGTTGGCCGTCGCGGACGTCGCGGGACCAGATGCCGTATTCGAGGGCGCCGAGGATCAGGTCGGTGTCGCAGCGGTCGGAGCACCGCCAGCCCACGATGCGGTTGGAGAACACGTCCCGCACGGCGGCCAGCCAGAACACCCCCTCGCCGCAGGGGATGCGGGTGGCGTCGGCGACCCATAGCCGGTTCGGGGCCGCGGCGGTGAACTGCCGGTTGACCAGGTCCGGAGCGGGTGTCGCCTTCGGGTCCGACCGGGTGGACGGGATGCGCCACTTCTTGCGCAGGAACGCGTCCTGCAGGCCGGCGTTGCGCATCAACCGCTCGACCCGCTTGCGGCCCACGCGCCGGCCTTGGCGGCGCAGCATCGCGTGCACCCGCGGACTGCCGTAGGTGCCGCCGGACAGTGTGGATCTCCGCGATCTCCACCGCCAGCTCCGCGTCCTCGCGTCGCCGAGCGGACGGGTTCGCGGCCTGAGCGAGCCAGCCGTAGTAGGTCGAGGCCGCCACGCCGATGACCCGGAGGACGGGCTCGAGCCCGAAGCGATCGCGCAGCTCATAAGGCGTGTCTCAGGTGGTGAGTTTGAGGTAGCGCTTGTGGCAGGTCAGGGCGGCGGCGAGGGTGACGAATGCGCAGTACAGGCCGGGGTTGCGTTCGTAGCGGGTGGTGAGCCGGCGGTAGCCGGTGAACCAGGCGAAGGTCCGCTCGATGACCCATCGGTGCCGGCCGAGCCGGTTTGTCGATTCGATGCCGCGTCGGGCGATGCGGGGGCGGATGCCGCGCTGGCGGAACATGCGGCGCAGGTGGGGGTAGTCGTAGCCCTTGTCGGTGTGCGGCTTGTCCGGGCGTCGGCGGCGGGGGCCGCGCCGGGACTTGACGGCGGGGATGGCCTGGACGAGGGATTCCAGGCAGCGGCTGTCATGGGTGTTCGCCGCCGACACCCCACCGACAGTGGCAGCCCGCCGCGGTCGGACAGGGCGTGGATCTTGCTGCCGGGTTTACCCCGGTCGACCGGGCTCGGACCGGTCAGAGCGCCCCCCTTTCGCCCGCACGTAGGCGGCGTCAGCGGTGGCCCGGGACCAGTCGATCAGCCCGCGGGCGCCGAGTTGATCCAACGCGGCGACGTGCAGCCGCCGCCACAGTCCGGCAGCTGTCCACGCCTGGAACCGGCGATGCGCTGTGGCCCTGTACACCCCGAACCCGGGCGGCAGATGCCGCCAGGCACCACCAGTGGTCAGCACGTACACGATCGCCGCGAACACCGCCCGCGCATCGATCGGCGGCGTCCCTCCGCCCTGCCGACGCCGAGGCGGCGGCGGGATCAACGGGCCGGCCAGGTTCCACAACTCCTCAGGCACCCACTGCTGGATCAACCGCGCGTCCACAGTAGAAACGATCTACCACGAAGATCAGCCCACTGCCACCTGAGCCACGCTCTAAGCCGTTGAGGCGCAGCCGGCGTAGGTCGTAGGTCATCTGGTTGGGGCGGTAGTCGCTTCCGAGCAGCCCGTGGCGAATGACTGAGACCCTTAGCAAGTCCCATCTTTGCAGGACAGAGGCCACTTTCACCGGCCACAAGGTGGGGCATTCCCGTGTTGCATGGCAACGGTCGCCGATGTACGGTCACGGTCGCGGGGGAACGCGCAGCGTGAAGAAGAGCGGCGTCGGTCGGATCGACCCGCGAATCTCCTTGCGACAGGCCAATGAATGCCCGTTGCGCATGGCGGCTGCCCCACCTAGGCAGGACAGGGGTCGAGGTGATTCTTCGGCATGAAGCGGCAACGGCGCTGGTGGCCACGGCCGCATTGGTGAACACCAACGACGGAAGGAATGATCTCGTTTCCGACGTCGCGGCCCTGAATGATCTGGCTCGCAGTCTGCCCCTCAGCCCACGCCAGGAGTGCGACGCGTCGGATCTGCGCGAGGTTCGCGACCTGCGACCCCGGCTGCGGCAACTCTGGTTTGCGCGCGAGAAACAGGTAATCGACATCGTCAACGAGCTGCTCCGCGATTTCTCAGCCCTACCGCAACTGGTTCGGCACGACGCATACGAGTATCACGTTCACGTAGTGCCGCTGGATGGGCCGCTGGCAGCCCACCTCGCCGTCGAGGCGGCGATGGCCGTCGCAGATCTGCTGTGCCTCGGGGAGCTGAACCGCCTCCGTTCATGCGGGGTTCCGGAGTGCACGAGGGTGCTCGTCGATCTCTCCAGGAACAGGTCCAAGCGGTACTGCGACGTCCGCTGCAGCAATCGCGCCGCGGTAATCGCATATCGCACCCGCGCCGCATCAGTCCGGCGTGCAGTCACTTGAACGGTGGACCGTGCTGATCGACCGACACGGTCCGGGCAATGAGGAGAAAGCGTCGGTGGACGATACCAGCGATTACAAGACGTTGAGGCCCGAGACATTGACCGTGTCCATCCGGCGGCCAGCGGACGTCGTATGGGACATGGCTTCCGACGTCACCCGGTGGCCGCACTTCGTACGATGCGTCCTCTCCGCCAGGCTCGTGGCTGGGGGCGAATACCATCTCACCTCCCGACAGCAGGGCAAGGTAGTCCTGAGAACCGGTTTCGACCGGGATCGCCTTATACTTGATCATCTTGTCATCCTGCCGATAAGGTTGGCGTTCTTCCACGCATGCCGGTTGATTCCGAACCATCACGGCACCGAGCTGATCGTTTCGTCCATTCAGCGGCCGCGGGAGTCCCCGGTGGACTTCTCATCCAGGGTCGACCGACTGAGAGCTGCACTTGACGACCTGCGCGATGTCGCCGAGGCGGGAGGCGTGTCGAACGTTCGGCCGGGCTAGCGATCTTTGGTCGCTGGGTTCTTCACACTTGTTTCAGGTTTTCACGCGGCGTGTGGAAGGCGGGCGTGGGTGAAGCTCGAACGATCCCGCCCGGTCCCGCGGCACGTCGATCTGCACCGGCCCGACATCGGTCAACACCCGTCTTGGACCGGCTGCCGTTACGCGAGTTCCCGGAGTTCGCCCCGGCCGGGTCGTGCTGACCCACCGGCACCGTCGATGTGATTGGGGTCCGGCGACGTGGTGGCGGCTTGGCGGCACGGAGCTGGTCACAGCTCGCGGATCTGGGCGCGCACCTGGCGTCGGGTCGAGCGCATACGGGCCAGGCGACCCGAGCGATCGCCGGTGGGCCCCGGTGCGGCCGGCGGTGGGGGCGGTGCGGTGGCCGGGTCGCCCGGGCCGAAGAGAAAGAGGCTGAGCGACTCCAGGTTGGGGCGTTCGAAGACGTGCAGCGGCTCCACCGGGCGACCCAGCAGGTCGGTCAGTTCGGCGCACATCTGCAGGAGCGAGATCGACGTGAAACCGGCGTCGAAGAAGTTCGTCGCCGGGTCGATGGGACGGCCCAGCACCGACGCGGCCAGCTCTTGCAGGCGGCGTTCGGTGCGGTGGGCGGCCGGAGACGGCAGCGGGCCGGGGGCCGCCGGCTTCAGGTTCGGCGAAACGGCCAGGCGGTCCACCACGTGCACGCGGGCCGGCACCATCGTGGCCGGCAGCACGGTGGCGAGGCGGGCACGAACGTCGGTCTCGGTCAGCGTGGCGGTCGCTGAGCGATGCACCCACACACGCAGGGACTGCTGGGTGTCCTCGCCGACGACTTGAGCGATCGCCTCGACCGCACCAGGGCAGCCGCGGGCCACCGACTCGATCTCCTCCAGCGTGACCCGGTGGCCGTTGAGCAGGACCTGCCGGTCGGTGCGACCGGCGAGGTGGAACCGGCCGGCGGCGTCGAGGCGAGCCAGGTCGCTGGTCCGCAGCCAGCGGAGCCCGTCGGCGTCGGTGGTGAATCGGTCGGTGCCCGTACCGCCGCAATAGCCCTCGGCGATGTGCGGCGCCGCGACCCAAACCTCGCCGAGCTGGCCGGCGGCGCACCGCCGGCCGTCCGGGTCGCGCAGCTCGACCCGACGGTCGGGCAGAGGCTCGCCGATCGGCACCTGCGCGGCCAGCGGTAACGGCTGGTCGGGGCCGATCTCGAACACGGTCACGAGTTGCGGGGTCTCGGTGCAGCCGTAGCCGTTGAGCAGAACCGCCCGCTCTGCGCGAGATCTGATCAGCTTGGCGGTCGCCGTGGATAGCGGGGACCCGCCGCACACCACGACCCGCAGGTCGGGCAGCGGCTCCGGGTCGGTGCTCAACGCCAGGGCCAGCATCACCGGCGTGGCGTTCACCACGGTCGCCCGTTCCCGGCGCAGCCAGGCGGCCAGCCGGTCCGGTTTCTCGATCACCTCTGGCGGTGGAACGCAGACGGTCGCGCCGGCCCGCAGCGCCAGGCCGAGGTCGCGCAGCACCGGGTCGTGGCCGGGGCCGCTGAGCATCGACACCCGATCGTCGGCGGTCATGCCGAGCCGGTCGCCGAGGGCGGCGAGGGCGGCGTCGGTGAGCGTGGTGGGCACCCGGACGGCCAGTGGGTCGCCGCTGGTGCCGGAGGTGAAGAGCACGTGGTGGCCGCCGCCTTCCCGGCCGGCCGCGACCGGCGCGGCTGGGCCCTCGCCGCTCCACGGGAAGGCGTGTGTCACCGCGGCGATCTCCATCGCCCGGCGCCGGCGCCACTCGGGCCAGCCGGCGTCGACCAGCACGGCCTCTGCCCCAGCCCGCCGGCAGGCGAGCAGGCGGAGCACGAAGAGCCGGTCGCGCCGGGCCGGCAGCGCGACGACCGCGTGCGGGCCGGCGGTGTCGCGCAGTTGCGCGGCCATGTCGTCGATCCGCCGGTGCAGCGACGCGTAGTCGAGGTCGCCCTCGCGGTCGGCCAGCGCGGTCGCGGCTGGCCGGTTCCGGCTGTGCTGATCGATCAGGTCCACGGTGGAGGCCACCGCGGGGAGGTTCGCGGCAGGCGCGGTGGCGGCATCGGGTGCCGCGAGAAGCTCGCCGATCGGGCGGGTGGGGTCGGTGCCGGCGCGGACGGCCGTGTGGACGATCTGGTCGAGGAACGCGGCGGTGTCGGCCGGGTCGAACAGCCCGCGCGGCGTGACCAGGTGCAGCCGGTAGCCGTCGGGGCTGTGGCGCACGTAGAGACCGAGGTCGAACAGCGCCCAGGCGGGCGGCAGGTCGTACTCGGTCACCGGCAGGTCGCCCAGCGTCCGCGGCGGGGCCGCCTGGGTGAGGTCGTTGAACCACAACCTGATCAGCGGTGTGCGGCTCGCGGCGGCGCGCGGCACCCGGGCCCGGTCGACGATCTCGTCGAAGACCGGCAGGGCGTGGTCGGCGGCGTCGGCGAAGGCGTCACGCACCGCCTCGTACGACTGCAGGAAGCTCGCCGACCGGTCGACGGTGACCGGCAGTGGCAGCGTGTCGAGCAGGAAGCCGACGAGCCGCTCGTCCTCCGCCCGGCTCATCCGCACACTGGGCAGGCCGAGCACCTCGTCGCGGGCGGAGCCGGTCCACGCGGCGAGGATGGCGCCGGCCGCGGTCAGGAAGAAGACCGCTGGGGTGAGGCCCTGCGCGCGCAGCCTGCGGTCCAGCGCGTCCGACTCGCCGGCGGACAGTTCGACGCTGTGTGTCGCGCCAGCAAAGACGTGCTCGTCGCGGTGGGCCGCGGTCAGGGGCAGCGGACCGGCCGGAGCGGTTTCGGACAACCGCCGTGACCACCAGTCCAGGTCGTCCGACCAGCGCGGTGTGCCGGGCACCTGCGCCTCGAACGCCAGGTGGGTCAGCAGGCTGGGCGCCGGCGCGGCGAAGCTCGGCTCCTCGCCGGCGGCCCGCGCGCGGTAGGCCAGCGCGAGGTCGTTCAGCACGATGTCGGACGAGCGCAGGTCGGAGATCAGGTGGTGCATGACCAGGACGAGCCAGGTGCGGTCCCGGGCCGGCTCGTGCACGGCGCCGACCCGCCACAGCGGGGCCTTCGCCAGCGGGAACGGACGGTCCGCGATGCGGTAGAGGGTCTCCTCGACGGGGGTCTGGCGGAGCACCTCCACCGACAGCGGCGCGGCGACCCGGTTCTGCACGACGATCTTGGGCTCGCCCGGGCGCTGCTCGACGACCGCGCAGCGCAGCGCCTCGTGGCGCGCGCCGAGGTCGGCCAAGGCGGCCCGCAGCGGGGCCGGTTCCACGCGGCCGGCGACGGCGAGCACCCGGACCACGTTGTAGGCGGGCGAGTCGGGATGCAGGCGGTGCCACGCCCAGATGCGGCGCAGGGTCGGGGCGAGCGGGGCGGCGGACGACGACGGGTCGGCCACTGGTCGCGGTGGCAAGGCGGCCGTACGCGGGGCGGCCAGCCGTGCCTGCACCGCCTCGACCAGCTCGGCCACCGTCGGGTCGTCGCGCAGGATCGCCGACATCGGCAGGTCGACCTGCAGTTCCTCACGCAGCCGCACGATCAGGCGGGCGGCCGCCAGCGAGTGACCGCCCCCGGCCAGGAATGCCTGCTGATCGTCGCCGAGCACCTCGGCCCAGGCGGCCCGCACCCGGGCCGCCACGTCAATGTGCGTCATCATGCGCCACCCTGCTGCGCGAGCGCGGCCAGAGCCGCCCGGTCCACCTTGCCGTTGGCGGTCAGCGGCAGCTCGTCTCGGCGGATGATCCGCGCGGGCACCATGTAGTCGGGCACCCGGGCGGCGAGCGCCGCCCGTACCGAATCGATCTCGGGTCCCGGCGGCCGGCACGTGTAGAACGCGACCAGGGACTGCTCGCCGGCGATGTTCGCCGTCACCGCGACCGCCTCGCGCACGCCGTCGAGCCCTGCGACGATCGACTCGATCTCGCCCAGCTCGACCCGGTAACCGCGGATCTTGACCTGGTGGTCGACCCGGCCCAGGAACTGCAGCTCTCCGTCGGGGCGCCACTTGCCGCGGTCGCCGGAGGCGTACATGCGCTCGCCGGGGACGAGCAGGTCGGGCACGAAGCGCCGGGCGGTCTGGGCCGGGTCGCCGTGATAGCCGAGCGCCGTGCTGGTGCCGGCGGAGTAGATGTCGCCGGGTTCGCCGATCGGCACCGGTCGGCGGTCGTCGTCGAGCACGTAGTAGCGGGTGTTCCACAGCGGGCGGCCGTATGGGATGCTCGCCCACGACGGGTCGACCTCGTCGATGACGAAGTAGGTGGACCAGACCGTCGTCTCGGTGGCGCCGCCGAAGTTGACGATCTGGACCTTGGGGAAGACCTTCTTCGTCTCGTCCGGCAGCGACAGCGCGATCCAGTCGCCGGCCAGGAACATCAGCCGCATCGAGGTGCTCACCGAGCCGGACGAGGACAGGAATGGCAGCACCCAGGCGAACATCGGCGGCGCCGAGTTCCAGAGGGTGATCGGTTCGGTCAGCAGGATGTCGGCCAGCCGCGCCGGCTCGGCAATCTCCTCCTCGGTGGCCATCCGAATCGAACCGCCGGCGGACAGCAGGCCGAAGACGTCATAGATGGACAGGTCGAAGCAGAACGAGGTGACCTGCAATAGTCGGTCGGCCGGGCCGACGGAGAACGTTTCGGTGGCCCACTGCAGCATGTTGACCAGCGCCGTGTTCGCGATCGCGACACCCTTGGGCCGCCCCGTGGAGCCCGAGGTGAAGATGACGTACGCGACGTCGCCTGGCCGGCCCCGCACGGGCATGTCGATCGCCGGATGCCGCGCCACGTGGTACCCGGTCCAGATGCGAGGAGGCGCCGCGCGGCCGCCCGGCGCCTCCTCGCCGCGCCGCAGCACGACCTCCGGGCCCTCGCCCGCCGGCACCGGCGACCAGACCTCGCCGAGCAGCGTGGCGAAGAACTCGGCGGGCAGGGCCATGCCGGCCAGCACGACCTCGCCGCCGGGCCGGATGACATCGGCCAGCGCGTCGAGCACGGCGTGCAGATAGCGGACGCCGGGTAGGTGCGCGACGTCGGAGAGCACGGCTGCGTCGTAGCGACCGGGCAGTTGCTCACCCACCTCGTGGGCGGCGCCCTGCACGAGGTCTGCCAGCAGGCCTTGCTCCTTGGTCCAGGTGAGGGCGGCGCGCACGGCCTCCGCGTCCGGGTCCAGACCGGCGTAGAGGTCGACGTGCGGGGCCGCCTGCCGCAGCACGGCACCGTCGCCGAAGCCGATCTCCAGCACCGAGGACGGCTCGCCGGCCAGCACCAGCCGGACGATGCGGCCGGCCGTCGCCTCGTCCATCGTCCGTCGCCGCACGGTCGGCGCCGGCCGGGGCAGCGGCGGCTCCTCGGTGGGCACGTCCAGCAGCACGACATCGGTCAGCGTCGCTGCCACCGGCGGAAAGCCGTCCAGCCGGGCCAGGTCGCCCGCGCCGCCGATCAGACAGCGGGTGCCGGTCGACTCGAGAACGTGGCCGAGGCGGCTCGGCGGCCAGTCCGGTTTGCACGGCACGAAGGCCGCGCCGGCCAGGGCGACGGCCACCTGGGCCACCACCGTGTCGGGGCGGTGCCGGCCGACCACCCCGACGTAGTCGCCCGGGCCGATGCCCAGTTCCGCCAGCAGGTGGGCTAGCCGGTTCGCCTCGGCGAGCAGCTCACCGTACGTGTGGGTGAGCCCTTCGCCGGTGAGCAGGGCGGGGGCTCGCGGCGCCCGGCCGGCCGCCTCGACGATCAGCTGGGCCGGCACGATGTCGCTTCGGTAGGGATGCTCGGTGGCGTTCCAGGCTGCCGGCGGGTATTCGACGGTCCGGGTCATGGCACCCTTCTCTCGCTCGCGTGTTCCACGGCCGCTCGCACCGCCTCGCCGTAGTCGTTCTCCCGCTCGTGCAGTGCCAGGTGCCCGCCCGCCGTCCGCAGGTGCAGCGGCGGCGAGTCGAACAGCGTGTCCCAGGCGCGCAGGGCCGGCTCGGGCACGATCCAGTCGGCGCTGAAGCCGATCACGCAGGCGCGCACGGGCAGCGGCGGCCGGCGACGGGGGCGATAGCTCGCGGTCATCGCCAGGTCGGCCTGCAGCAGGCCGCCGAACGTCTCGGCTAGGTCGGGCAGCTCCAGCATCTCCGGGGCGGCGAGGCCGAGGTCGACGGCCGCCCGGAGGAACGGCTCGCCGGCCGGCAGGTGGGCCACCGGCGGATGACCGAGACCGGTGAACGGCGCCCGGCTGCCGCAGACCACCAGGCCGGCGGGTGGGGTGCCGCTTTCGGTGAGGCGAGCCGCCACCTCATAGGCTAGTACGCCGCCGAGGCTGTGCCCGAGCAGCACGAGATCGGTGGCCGGCAACGTCTTCAGGGCAGCCAGCAGACCGGTGGCGGCCTGGTCGGCGTCGTGCAGGAAGGGTTCGGCCGCCTGCCGGCCGTGCCCCGGAAGGTCGACGAGCGCCAGGCCGCACCGCGACGGCACGTGCCGTCGCAATGACCGGAAGGCGCGGCCGGACCCGCCGGCGTACGGGATGGCGACCACCATCGGGCCGGGTCCGTCCGGCGGCATCAGCTCGAACCAAGGGCTCAGGTCCCGGCTGTCCACGCCTGCGCTCCTCCTCCGACTGCCGTCGACGAGCACCATTTGTCTGCACGCTACGGTCGGCGTCGCTCAGGGTCCTGTCGCCGGAACCGGCGACCCGTGTCGCGCACCCCGAGCTCACCCGGGGCTCGGCGCGAGGGCGTCGACCCGGCGGCGCACGAGCTGGGGGGCGTGGCCGTCGGCGAGCCAGCGAGCGACCAGCGCGTCCGCCACGTCCTGCGGCGTAGCGGCGCCGAGCACCGTCTCCAGTGGCACCGGCAGGCCGAGGGCGTCCTCGAGCACGGCGGCGGCCTCGGCCGCCTGGACGGAGTCGACATCCAGGCTGGCGAGACCGTCGGTGGGCCGCACGTCGTCGGCGCCGCCGACCGCGGCGACGACACCGCAGATCACGCTGACCAGACCGCCGGCCGGCGGCTCCTCGGCGCCGGCGGTGACGTGCGCCGCGAGCCCGGCTTGGTCGTGCACCACCGCCTGATCGAGGTGGCCGGCGAGGAACATGTCCCGGCACGCGGATCGCCGCACCTTGCCGCTCGACGTGCGCGGCACCGAGCGGGGCGGCACGAGCGCCACGACGCCCAGCGGCAGCCGGGTACGGCTCAGCACGGCCGCCCGCACCTGTGCCGCGAGCGCTGGCGTTCGCTCGCCGCGCACCTCCACGACGAGCGCCGCCTCGACGCCGGCTGGGGTCTCCACGCCGAACGCGGCCGCGGTGCCGCCTGCTCGGCCGACCTTGTCGAGCGCCGCCCGCTCCACATCGGAGGCGTGGTGGTTGACGCCGCGGAAGACGATGACGTCCTTCGCGCGGCCGGTCACGTGCAGCTCCCCGGCGCGCAGGTGGCCGAGGTCGCCGGTGCGCAGCATCCGCACGCCGGCCAGTTCGCCGAACAGCTCGTCGTCGGCACCGGACAGATAGCCGGTCGTCACGTGCGGTCCGGCGAGCCAGATCTCGCCCTCGACGCCGTCGGCGACCGACTCGTGCCGCACCAGATCAACGACGGCCAACTGCTGGCCCGGGACCGGCCGACCGCAGCTGACGGTCGCCCCCTCGGCCTCGGGTGACCAGTGCCCGGCGCTGACGATTAGGGTCGCCTCGGCGAGCCCGTAGCAGGGCACGAACGACCCGGCCCGGAAGCCGGCCGGGGCGAACCGTCGGGCGAATGCGTCGAGGGTCGCCCGGTTGACCGGCTCGCCGCCGTTGAAGGCCACCCGCCAGCGGGAGAGGTCGAGCCCGTCGGTCGCATCGTCCCGCTGGGCCCGCCGCACGCACAGGTCGTAGGCGAAGTTCGGGCCGCCGGTGGTGTCCGCGCCGGTCTCGGTGATCTGTCGCAGCCACCACAACGGAGCCTTCAGGAAGTCGGCCGGCCGCAGGATGCGCGTCTGCACGCCGGCCGCCATCGGGGTGAGCAGGCCGCCGACCAGGCCCATGTCGTGGAAGGGCGGCAGCCAGGTCAGGCCGCGTGAGGCCGGGGTCAGGCCGAAGCTGTGCGTGATGGCGGCGGTGTTCGCCATCAGGCTGGAGTGCCGCACCAGCACCCCGCGGGGCCGGCTCGTGCTCCCGGACGTGTATTGGACGATCGCGATGTCGCTCCCGGTCGGCTGGCGCGTGCGCCGCCACTCGGTGCCGTCCGCCTCGGTGCCGGGCACGGTCAGCACACTGGCCACCCCGGGCATCGAGTCGGGCCGCGGGGCGAGGGCCACCGGCGGGCGGGCGTCGGCGATGATGCCGGCCAGCCGCGTGTCTCCGGGCCGCGGCGACGGCGGCGGGGCGTCGGCGGGGATCACCGGACGGCCGGCGAGGAAAGCGGCGAAGACGGCGACCACATACTCCAGGCCGGCCGGGCAGGCGAGCAGGACCGGCCCGTCGTCGCACCGGGCCAGGTCGGCCGCGAGCGCCGATGCCCGGCCGGCGAGCTGCGCGTACGTCATGGTGCTGATCGGACCGGCGGGCTCGGCGAACTCGTAGGCGACGTTGTCCGGCGTCTCGCCGGCCCTGGTCAGCAACACGTCGGCGAGGCTCACGTCTACCATGCCGCGGAGGCTATCGAGCGGTGGGCGGAGCAGGGACGTCACGTAAAGCAGGGAGGGCGCCGATCGGCATCGACGGATCGGCCGCGATCGCGTCGAGCACGGCCAGGTAGTCGGCCACGAACCGGTCGACGGTCGGCTCGTCGAGCGTGCCGGCCCGATAGCTGAGCACGCCGTGCGGCACCCCGTCCAGCTCGGCCATCATCAGCTCGATGGGCATCCCGGCGGCGTGGGCCGGCAGCGGGAAGTTCTCGATCTCGAGCGGTCCGAGCGACCGCCGCACTCCGGGCTCGCCGAGGCTGGCGAGCGCGACCAGGTCGTCGCCGGGCCGCGGCGAGCGGTTGAAGGTGAACATCGCCTCGAACAGCCAGCGCCCGCGGCGGATCGCCTTCGTCTTGTCGACCAGCAGGATCGACGGGTAGTCCTCGTGCTCCATCGCGCCGAGCACGCCTTCGCGGGTTCGGGTCAGCAGCGCGCGAACCGGTTCCTTGTCGTCGGTGCGGCTGCGGACGATCAGCGGGTTGGTGCAGCACCCGACGACGTCGGCGAACTCCGGCCGGGTGCGCGCCAGCGTGCTGGACCCGACGATCAGGTCGTCCTGGCCGGTGTATCGGTGCAACAGCAGCTGATAGGCGGTCAGCAGGAACACGTAGAGGGTCACCCGCTCGGCCCGGGCCCGCTCGCGCAGCCGACCGGTCAGCTCCGCGGACAGGGCGAAGCGACGACCGCCATCGCCGGCCGGGCGGCCGGGCTCGGGTGGCGGCAGGCGCAGGCCGGGCACGGTGTCGCCGACCAGGTCGAGCCAGTAACACTCCAGCCGCCGCAGCTGCTCGGGATCGTCCAGGACGGACCGCTGCCAGGCGACAACGTCGAGGTGGGTGGCGCGCGGCGGGGGCAGGGCGGGGTCGCGGCCGGCCGCGTACGCGGTGTAGCAGACACCCAGCTCGTCGGCGAGCACGGAGGTGGCCCAGAAATCGGTGACGATGTGGTGCAGGGCCACCAGCAGGACCTCACCGTCCGGGTGGTCGTAGAGGTCGAGGCGCAGCAACGGCCCGGTACGCAGGTCGAAGGGGCGGCGGCCGGCCCGGGTGAGCTCGTCCCGCAGGGCCTCGTGGTCGAGGTGACGGGCGTCGTGCCCGCGCAGGACGGTCTCGGCGTGCGGCCGGACGACCTGGACCGGTTCGCGATTGCGGACGGGGAAGGTCGTGCGCAGGATCGGGTGGCGGGCGACCAGAGTGTCGAGGGCGCGGCGCAGCGCGGTGCGGTCGACGCGGTCGGAGAACCGCAGGGCCGCCGTGATGGTGTAGGCGGGGTTGTCCGGTTCGAGGTGGTGCGTCAGCCAGATCCACCGCTGGCCGTAGGACATCGGCGCGACGTGCTCGTCGGCGTCGAGGTCCCTCTCGGCGCGGACGACCGGGGCGGGGGCCGGCCGGTCCAGCTTGCCAACCAGCTCATCGACCAGGTCGGCGAGGCTGCCGCCGGCCAGGACCGGTGGCAGGGACAGCTCCACCCCCAGGTCGGCGTGCACGCGGTGCTTGAGCTGCACGACGGCGAGCGAGTCCAGGCCGGCGTGGAGAAGCGGCTCGCCCCGATCGATCGTGCTCCCGCCGGCGTCGACCAGCGGGCCGACCTGGGCCCGCAGATAACCCTCCAGCAGCCGGGCCCGGTCGCTTGGCGCGGCCTCGATCACCTGCTCGGCGGTCGCGGGCGGGGCGGCGTCGTCGGTCAGGTGGTCGGCCGACACCGCCTCGGGTGCGGGTAGGGCGGTACGGTCGATCTTGCCGTTGGGTGTGACCGGAAGCGCGTCGTGCACGACGAAGGCCTGCGGAACCATCACCTCGGGCAGCATGCGGCGCAGGTGCGCGCGCACGTCGTCGAGGTCGGCGCCGCCGGGGGCGCCGAGATGCGCGACCAGGCGGTCGCCATGCAGGACGACGACCGCGTCCCGGACCGCCGGGTGGCGCTGCAGCGCGGTCTCGATCTCGCCCAGCTCGACGCGGTGGCCACGGATCTTGACCTGGAAGTCGCTGCGGCCGAGATAGACCAGTTGCCCGTCGGGCCGGTGACGCACCAGGTCGCCGGTGCGATACATCCGGTCGCCCGGCACATAAGGATCGGCGACGAAACGGGACGCGGTCAGCGCCGACCGGCCGAGATAGCCGGGGGTCAGGCCCGGCCCAGCCAGGTAGAGCTCGCCGACGGCGCCGATCGGTGCGCGGCGCAGCGACAGGTCCAGCACATAGCCGCGCTTGTGCGGCAACGGCGCGCCGATCGGCGGCGGCTGCTCACCCGGGTGCACCACCGCGCCGGTGGAATAGGTGGCGTCCTCGGTCGGGCCGTAGAGGTTCCGCACCTCCTCGACGTGCCCGGTCGCGTAGAGGTCGTCGACCAGGTCGCCGGTGACCGCCTCCCCGGCGAGGACGACCACCCGGGTGCTCGGCGGCAGCCCGCCCACGGCGACCAGCGTGCGCGCCGCCGACGGCACCGTGCAGACCATGGTGACGTCGGGCCGGTCCGTCGTCAGCGACAGCACGTTGTCGACGATCACCACTGTGCCGCCGGCGCTCAACGGAACGAAGAACTCGAACATGGCGACGTCGAAGCAGAGCGACGTCGAGGCGAGGACACGGGAGAGGTGCTCGGGCCGAAAGGCACTCCGGCCCCAGCGCACCATCGGCACGGCGTTGCGGTGGGTGACCAGCACGCCCTTCGGGCGGCCGGTCGACCCCGAGGTGTAGAGCACGTAGGCCGGCGCGTCCGGTCCCGGCGGTGGCCCGTCCGGCGGCGTGTCCGGCATACCGTCCAGCTCGCCGAGCAGCGCGTCGGTGACCTCCAGCCGGGCGCCGCTGTCCGCCAGCATGAAGGCGGTGCGTTCGGCCGGATAGGTCGGGTCCAGCGGGAGGCAGGCCGCCCCGGCCTTGAGAATGCCCAGCATCGCCACGGCGAGTTCGACGCCGCGGCCGAGCCGGATGCCGACCACGTCGCCGCCGCGCACGCCCCTGGACCGCAGTAGCCGGGCGAGCCGGTCGGACCGGCCAGCCAACTCGCGGTAGGTGAGCTTCCGGCGGGCATCGCACACGGCGACCGCCTCCGGGCTTCTGCCGGCCTGCACGGCGAACAGCTGGGTCAGCGTGCTGTCCAGCTCGTCGGGCTCCGGGCCACGGGACCACTGCTCCAGCAGCCCGCGTTCGGAGTCGGCCAGCAGGTCGAGGACGCCGACCGGCCGGTCCGGATCGGCCAGCAGACGGGCCAGCAGCATCGGCAGCCGGGCGGCCATCCGCTCCGCGGTCGCCGACTCGAAGATCTCGTCGCGATAGTCCCAGCTGCCCACCAGCCGGCCGCGGTCGCGCCAGGCCTGCACCTCGACGGTGTTGCTCAGGCCGGGCCGGGTGATGGCGAGCGGCTCCAGCCGGCCACCGGCGAGGGACTGCTCGGCGCGCTCGCCCTGATAGGCGAGGACGGCCTGCACGACCGGCTCGCCGAGGACACGGCCGGCGGCGAGCACGGTGGCCGGCGGCGCACCGCGGTGGGCGAACGCCCCGACGCAGGTCTCCCGGGCTCGGCGCAACAGTTCGCGGAAGGTGGGCCGGCCGCTCAGGTCGGCCCGCAGCACCAGGAGGTCGGCCAGCAGACCGACGGCGTCGCGCCGGCCGGGCCCGGCCCGGCCGGCCTCCGGTGAGCCGACCGCGAAGTCGGTCTGTCCGCTGTGTTCGCCGAGGAGCAGCTGGAACGCGACGAGCAGCACCATGAACTGGGTCGCGTGTTCCGCGCGGGCCAGCTCGTCGGCCGCGGCGACCACCTCGGCCGGCACGGTGAACGGCACCGACCCGGCGCCGAACGCCGGCCGGACCGGCAGTCCGCGGTCCGGCGGCAGGTCGAGCGTGGGCAGGCCGGCCAGCCGGTCCCGCCAGTAGTCGAGCGTCTCCGCCGCGGGCGGGTCGTCCGGTGGTGGGCCGACCGGGGCACGCGACGGAACGCCCCGATAGGCCGCGTCCAGGTCGTTGAGCAGCACCGGCATCGACCCGCCGTCGCAGACCAGGTGGTGCGCGACGAGAACGAGCACGCGCTCGTTGTCACTGAGCCGGCAGCCGTGCACGCGCACCAGCGGCCCGGTCGCCAGGTCGAACGGTTGCGCCGCGACCGCCTCGGCCCGGGACAGCGCCGCCGCAACCTGCCCCTCGTCGCTCCAGGTCACGGTCACGGTGACGTCGTCCCGCACCGTGCAGACCGGCCCGTCGGCGGTGTCGGCAAAGGTGGTGCGCAACGCGGTGTGCCGCCGCAGCACCGTGGCCAGCGCCTCGTCGAGCCGCCGCTCGTCCAGCTCACCGGTGTGCTTGAGGACATATACGAGGTTGAAGGCCGCGGTGCCCGGGTGCAGCCGCTCGAAGGCCAGGATCCCGCGCTGGGCGGCCGACACCGCCGCCCGACCGGCGGCGGGCTGCTCGGCCCGGCGCGAACGCCACTGTTCGACGAGGTCACGGCCAACGCTGAGGTCCACCGGCGGACGTGTCATACGACCAGAGATTGCCATCGCCGGCGGGAACCGGGACGTCCCATAAAACTGGCAAGCTCCGCGCAGCGCCGATCGCGACGTCCTCGTCGTTGTGCACCTGGCACCGGGTGAGCCCGACCGGTCGCGGCCCGCTCGCCGGCGACGTCCTCGCCGGCGAGGGTCTCCCTGAGCCACGCCGCTGGGTGACCTCACGTCGTGGTGTCGTTGACCGACCGGGTGAGCGTCTCGGCTGGCCAGCCGCGGCACAGCGGATCAGTCTCGGTGAGACGACGTGGGGCTGGAGCGGGCGTGCGCCATGACGCTCGTCGATCGCCCGCGACCTCGTAGCAGTGTTCGACGCCGGCCTGTGCCGGGTTGGGCTACCCCACCGCGGGCAGCCAGGGTGTGCGGCCGATGTACCGGGCATATACGAACGCCACTGTAGCTTCAATCCCTGTGATCAAGAGCCACTGTCGGTCGCCGAAAGCGGGGACCTCGGGCGGGACTCCGGTGTTGCTAACGTCGGCGACGGGTCAGAGATCATCTCGGGGCAGAAACGCACCCTGAACAGGCAATTACGCATCTTCCTTAGGATTGATTGGGGTTGGCGTGATTCGTACGGATCTGGTAATTAGCTCACCCATCTTCCTCGTCGGGCTCGTCGAGGTGCTGAACAGCGCCGGCATCAAGGTCGTCGCCGTGCGTGACTCGCCGGACGAGGAACCGTCCTGGCTGGCCGACGCCGCACTGATCGACATCGACGCTCTGACCCCCACCGAAAGCCTGAGCCAGATCGCGACGACCGCCCGGACCACCGCCGTTCTCGTGCTCGTCAACGGCACCGCACAAGACCGTGGCTATCTCGGGGCCGGCGCCTGCGGCGTGATCAGCAAGCGGGAGTCACGGGCCCGGATCGTCGAGGCCATTCACGCGGTCACGGCAGGTTATTGCGTCGGCCCCGACGGGATCACCAAGCGACCGGCCGCGGAACGGCCGCAGTCCCCCGGCCAGCAGCTGTCCGAGCGCGAGGAGCAGGTGCTGCGCCAGATCTCCTGCGGGCTGACACACAGCCAGATCGCCACCCGGCTGCGGATCAGCCCGCACACGGTGGACACCTATGTGAAGCGCATCCGCGCAAAGCTGGGCGTCGGCAACAAGGCGGAGCTCACCCGGGCGGCCCTGCTGGGCGGCGTGGTGCGCGGCACGACTTCCGCCGGCCACGAGGAACCGTCCGCGCCGATGAAGCCCGCCGCCTGAGTCAGGCGGCTGAACACCGGGTCAGAAGTCGACGCGCATCACTACCCGACGCAGGGTGGGGTGGCTGACCTCACGGAAACCGGCGTCGGCAAACGTCTGCCGCGCACCCACGTGCAGCTCGCCCCAGGTGATCACGCGGCCGGGTTGGGTGATCATCGGATAGGCCTCCAGCGCACGCGCACCGCGCTCGCGGGCGAAGTCGACCGCGCCGAGAACGAGCAGATAGGTCAGCCCACGTCGGCGGTATCCCTTGCGCACCAGCAGGCAGGTCACCGCCCACACACTGACGTCGTCCGGGTCCTCGGCACGCCCCGTCCACGGCACGCGAAGGTCCCGGAGCTTGGGATAGGCGGTGCGCGGCTCGACCGCGACCCAACCGGCGGGCTCGTCGTCGACATAGGCGACGAGCCCGCTGGTTGTCCGGGCCTCCGGGTCACCGCAGCCGGTCTGCTCGATCAGCGCGGCGGTGCGTTCCAGCTGGGTGGAATTCGTCCACATCCAGCCTCGGATCTTGAACTTCTGGCACTGGCAGCGGCCCGGGTCACTGGTGCCCAGGACCGCCAGCAGGTCTTCCCTCGAAGCCGCGTTGGCCGGCGCCACCCGCACGTCGTGACCGGCGAAGGGCTCGGTCACGCGACGACGTTTCGGGGACCGTACAGATATTCGTTGAGGTCCTGCGGCCGCGTGCTCTCCGGGCACTCGTCGGTGTAGTAGTTCATGCCGACCGCCACCCGCAGGCCGGGCTCGCGCAGCGCGCGCACGTAGTGCGGCCAGCGGCGGGCGTCGAAGAAGACCAGCTGGCCCGACGACGGGTAGAGGATCGAGCAGTCCTCGTCGACCTCCTCCACCGACGCGGCGTCCGCGTTGTTGGCCACCACCAGCTCACCGCCGGTGCCGCGCGGGTGGTCGGTGACGTAGAGCAGCGCCTCGATCGGATTCGTGTCCACGTGGCACTCGTAACGGTCGCCGCCCTCCTGGACGTTCATCACGACGGCGTACCGCTGGTCGTCCGTGGGGTGCAGGCGGCGGCCGGTCACCTCCTCGTAGAGCTCACGGAAGTACCCGCGGTAGAGGTCGATCAGCCACGGCAGGCGCTCCCACACGGTCACGCCACGCACGGTCATGACCTGAACGGCGGTCACGTCGGCGCTCTCCCGCGAGGTGTGGTGCGGCGGCACCAGCCGCTTGGTGATCCGATCGTTTCGGGCCACTTTCTCGATCTCCTCCCGCCAGCCGGTCGGCATGGCGGTGGAGACGTCGAAACTGAGCCAGCTGAATCGGGAGGCGTTCGACGCGCCCTTCAGAAAATCCGGCGTCAGATCAGACATCTCGGGTTCTCCCTTCCCAGGGTATCCACGTTGGCAACGTATCCGGCTCAGGGCCACCTCACCGCGTCCCGTAAACCGGGGAGATCAGTTCCGCCCGGCCGGCGGGAAGGTGTCGTCGAATATGTTGACGAGGACCACAGACCACCGACGCGACAGAAGGTGATCGACATGACTGGCCGGATCACGCCGGAGCGGTTCGGTGAACTGCCGGGCGTCGAAGATTGGGCGTGCGTCGCCCGGGCGGCTTTCACGTTCTATCCGACGGCGTCGCTCGCGGCCAGCGCGGAACTGGTCACCGCGATCAGCGCGGCGGGCGGCGAGGGCCACGCGGCCCCCGAGATCGACATCCGGCCGGACGGCGTCACCATCCGGCTGCTCACCGTCGGCGCGGAGTTCACCGGCCTCACCGAGGACGACGTCGACTTCGCCAGGCGCGTCTCCGCGGCCGCGCACGAGCTCGGCCTGACCGCCAAGCCGTCCGCCGCGCAAAATCTGATCATCACGATCGACGCCCTCAACATCCCGGACGTGCTGCCGTTCTGGCGGGCCGTGCTCAGTTACGAGCCGCGGGTGGACGCGCCCGACCAGGAGATCGTCGACCCGGGCCGGCGAACGGCGGGCGTCTATTTCCAGCAGATGGACGCTCCGCGGACCGGGCGCAACCGGATCCACATCGACGTCTGGGTGCCGTTCCGCGAGGCCGAGGCCCGGGTCGAGGCGGCGTTGAAGGCGGGCGGCAAGCTGGTGACCGACAGGTACGCACCCGGCTGGTGGGTGCTCGCCGACGCGGAGGGTAACGAGGCCTGCGTCGCCACGTGGGTGGCCACCGCCTGACCGTACGCCGCGGGCGTCCCCCGGGTGTCCCCAAAAGCAGGGAAGCTTCGCCGGAATCCGGATCATCCACGATGAGCGGAGACGGACAACCGGAAGGGACACCCGATGCTTGCCGCCGAATACGAGATGCTGCGCCGCACCTGGTTCCCGGTCGCCCGCGTGGCGGACGTTGACAAGACCGGGCTGCTGGGCGCGAACATCCTCGGCGAGGACCTCGTCGTCTACCGGACCGACGGCGTGTCCACGGTGGCCGGCGCCTACTGCCCGCACCGAGGAATGGACCTCACGGTCGGGCAGATGGTGAAGGGCGAGCTCGAGTGCCCGTATCACGGGTGGCGGTTCGCCCCCGGCTCCGGCACGTGCACCGCGGTGCCGTCGCTGCCGGACCGCCCGACGCCGCCGCGCTCAAATCTGCGGGTCTATCCGTCACGCGAGGCCTACGGCCACGTCTGGGCCGCCCTGGACACCCCCGATCGGGACCTGCCCGCGATGCCCGAGGCATCCGACCCGGACTGGCAGTTCGAGCACGGCGGGCCCACCGACCTGGGCTGCGGCCTGCGTCAGGTCACCGAGAACTTCCGCGACATGTCGCACTTCGCCTTCGTGCACCGTGGCTCGATGGGCCCGAACGTGCAGCAGGTTGTCGACCCCTACAAGGTTCACCGGGACGGCATCGAGCTGCGCTGGACGCTCGACGTCGACCTGGGCGGCACCGCCATGGACGGAAACACCGGTGTGGCCGGCAAGCAGCGGTTCGACTTCTATCTCGCTGCGCCGATGTTCGCGACGGTCAAGGCCGAGTTTCCCGGGGGCGGGCACAGCCTGGTCGTCCAGTTCGCCACCCCGATCACCACCGACGGTGAGAAGGTGCGGCACTTCTGGTCGATCGGCATCGATTCGGCCGTGTCGGAGAAGCACGGCGCGAGCATGGCCGAGATGCGCCAGTGGGAGCAGGAGATCTTCGACGAGGATTTCCCGATCATGGAGCGGTTGCGGCCCCGCGAGGCCCCGCTCGACCTGCACAGCCAGGCGCACACACGCTCCGACAAGTTCAGCCTGGAGTACCGCCGGATCTATCAGGAGCTGATCGACGGCCGCGGCACTACAGCCGCTTCAGCAGCTTAGCGATCTCGTCGTCGTCGGCCCGCGCCAGCGGGAAGGCGGACGTCCCCGGCTCGGCCGGCGCCGGCGGGGCGTCGGCGGCAGCCGTCTCGGCGATCCCGGCCAGCGCCGCCACGGTGGGATGGGCGAAGAGATCGTACGGGGTGAGCGCGAGACCCGCCTCCTGGGCCCGGGCCACGACCTGGATCGCCAGGATCGAGTCGCCGCCGATCTCGAAGAAGTTGTCGTGCGGCCCGACCTGCTCGAGGCCGATGACGGTGGCGATCACCGAGGCCAGCGTCTGCTCGGTCTCGGTGGCGATGCCGGCGCCCGGCTCGCCGGCCGGTCGCTGTACCGGCGCGGGCAGCCGATCCCGATCGATCTTGCCGTTCGCCGAGAGCGGCAACGCGTCGAGCGCCACGAAGCTGGACGGCACCATGTACGGCGGCAGTTGAGCTTCCAGGAACAGGCGCAGCTCGCGGACGTCGACGCTCCCTCGCGGACGTGGCACCACATAGGCGACCAGCCGCCGGTCGCCGGCAAGCGGCTCGTGCATCGTCACGACGGACTCCGCCACCGTCGGATGCCGGCTCAGCGCCGACTCGATCTCGGTCGGCTCGACCCGGAACCCGCGGATGTGGATCTGGGTGTCCACCCGGGCGATGAACTCCAGGTTGCCGTCGGCGCGCTCGCGTACCAGGTCGCCGGTGCGATAGAGACGCCCGCCCGGCTGTGCCGGGTCGGGGTCGGCGACGAAGCGCTGCGCGGTCAGCCCGGGACGGTCGAGATAACCCCGGGCCAGGCTCACACCGGCGATGTAGAGCTCGCCGGTACCGCCGCGCGGGGCCGGTCGCAGCCGGCTGTCCAGCACGCGCAGGTCGGCCGACGGGATCGGCGTGCCGATCGGCAGGTTCGGCCAGTCCCGCTCCGGCTCGGCCGGGTCGAGGCGGAAGAACGTGGAGCTGCACGTGGCCTCGGTGAGGCCGTAGACGTGCAGGAGCGGCACGGCGTGCCGCCGCCACCGCGTCAACCGTTCCGGCAGGACGCGTTCCCCGCCGATGATCACGAGACGCAGGCAGCTCGGCAGCTTGCGGTCGAGGCGGTCAAGCTCGCGCACCCACTCATGCCAGTACGCGGTGGGCAGCTCGATCACCGTGATCCGCTCGCGCTCGATGAGCTCGACCAGGTCGAGCCGGGACACCGGTTCGGACGAGGTCACCACCGCGCCGCCGGCCAGCCAGATCGGGAACAGCTCCTCGACCAGCACGTCGAAGGCCGGCGACGCGAACTGCAGGAACCGGTCCCCCGCGCCGAGGCCCAGCCGATCCGCGATGTCGCGCCCGAAGGTGACCAGCGACCGGTGGGTGATGACGGCGCCCTTGGGCCGCCCGGTCGAGCCAGAGGTGTAGACGACGTAGGCCGCCGAGTCGAGGTGCGGCGCCGGCGGCTCCGGGCCATCGACCTCCCCGACCAGCTCGTCCAGCAGCATGACCTGGCTGGGCAGCGACACACCGGCGGCCGTGAGCAGCTCGGCGGTGCGGCGCTCGGCGACCAGCACCCCGATCCCCGCGTCGGTCAGCTGAAAGGCCAGGCGGTCGGCGGGATAGGACGGATCCAGCGGCACATAGGCGCCACCGGCCTCCAGCACGCCACAGACCGCCACCGCGAGCCGGGGCGACCGGTCGAGCAGGATGCCCACGCGACTCTCCTGGGTCACTCCGAGCTGCCGAAGGCGACGGGCCAGCCGGCCCGCCTCCCGGCTGAGGTCGGCATAGCTGGTCGGCACGCCGTCGCAGATCACCGCGGGGGCGTGCGGGGCGGCCGCCGTGCGGCGCCGCAGCAGCTCCACGAAGCCCGGACCGGCGTCACCGGTCGACGGTGACGCCGCTGCGTTGGACGCGGCCGGAGCGAGGCTCACCTGCCCGACCGTGCTCTCCGGCTCGGCCAGCAACCGCTGGAGCACCCGCTCGAACTGGTCGGCCAGCAGGGCCACCGTGCCGGCGTCGAACAGCTCGGTCATGAAGAGCCACTGCAACTGGAGCCGGTCGCCGTTCGGCACGGCGACCAGGGTCAGCGCGACCGGCGCGATGCCCAGGTGGATCGGCTCGACCGAGATACGCAAGCCGGGCAGCTCCAGGGTCATGTCGGGGCCGGTGAGCGCGTTCACCCACATGCCGCTCAGCGACGTTTGCGACGCCTCCCGGTCGAGGCCGACCGCCTCGATGAGCCGCTCCAGCGGCACGTCCTGGTGGTCGAGGGCGGTGGTCATCACCTCGCGCGCCTGGTGGACGAGCCCGAGCAGGGTGTCCCCGTCACGTACCCGCAGGCGCAGCGGCAACGGGTTGGCGAAGCAGCCGATCAGCTGCTCGGTCTCCACCCGGTTGCGGCCCGAGGCCATCGAGACCAGTACCAGGTCGTCGCGTTCAAGATAGCGGTGCAGCAGCACGGCCGCGGCGGCGAGCAACACCATCGACAGCGAGGCGCCCTGCTGGTCGCCGAGCCGGCGCAGATCGGCGCTGAGCTGCGGCGAGAGGTTTGTGAAATGGACGTCGCCGGCATAGGTGGGCCGGATCGGATAGGGCCGGTCGGTCGGCACCCCGAGCCCGCCCGGGATGCCGGCCAGCGTCTCCTGCCAGTGCCGCAGCTCGGCGGCGGTGCGCTCGGGCGTGAGCCGTTCGCGCTGCCAGGCCGCGAAGTCGCCGAACTGGACCGACGGGGCGGGTGGCCGTGGGCCGCCGTGCCGGTGCACCGCGTAGAGGGCGGCGATCTCCTGCACCAGGATGGCCATCGACCAGGCGTCCGAGACGACATGGTCGATGGCGAACAGGGCCAGGTGCGTCTCGTCGGCCAGCCGCAGCAGGGTGACGCGCAGCCGCAGCGGATCGTCCGCGCCGAAGGCCCGGGTCGGCTCGGCGCCGTAGCGGCGGCGCGCCTCGGCCTGCTGCTCCTCGGGGCTCAGCTGCCTGAGGTCGACGACCGGGACGGTGACCCCGGCGACCTCACCGATCACCTGGACCGGCGCGCCGTCCGCGCCGACCCGCACGGTTGTCCGCAGCACCTCGTGCCGCTCGACGATTTCGGTGAGCACAGTGCCGAGCAGGTCGAGGTGGAGCGCACCCTCCACCCGGAAGGCGGCGGTGATGTTGTTGGCGCCGCGCACCCGCTCGGAGGCCCACTCGCGCTGCTGTGCCAAGCCGAGCGGCGTGGGTGTGGACCGGTCGCGCGGGGTGATCCGCCCGTCCCGGGGCCCGCGCTCGGCCATCAGCCGCGCCAGTCGGCTCTCGATCAGCGCTCGCCGGTCCGGCGGGAGGGCCGCGATTTGACTGCGCAGATCCGTCATGGGTCACCACCATCGGAACGTCGGGCACCGGCTACCAGCCAAGCTATGCGGCGCCGGCGGCCGGACCCTGTCGCGGGAAACCGGGACGGTGACCGCGGGCCGGGGCACCCCATCCTCGACGCATGCGCCGGAACAAATGGCTGCCCCGAGCGCCGGCAGCAGACGCCACCGGCCGGGTTTTCCTCGTCCCCTTCTCCGGGTGCGGCGCCAGCCTCTATCGGCAGTGGCCGCGCCGGGTCGATGGCGTGGAGTTCCTCCCGGTGGAGCTGCCCGGTCACGAGACACGGTTCGCCGAGCCCACCTTCGAGACCTATCAGGAGCTGGCCGTCACCATGGCCGACGGGCTCGAACCGCACCTCGACGTGCCGTTCGCGTTCTTCGGGCACTGCGGATCGGCGCTGGCGTCGTACGAGGTCTCCCTGGAACTCACCCGGCGCGGCACACCACCGGCCCGGCTCTTCATCTCCTCCGAGGTCGCACCGCAGCACGGGCCGGTCGGCCGCTACCTGGAGATGGACGACGCCGCGCTCGGCGCCGAGCTGGCCGAGCTGATCCGCGAGCTGGGCGGCACCGTGACCGACGAACTGGTCGCGCTGCACCTCGGGGTGCTGCGCGCCGACGTGGAGGCGAACAAACGCTACGTGGTGCCCCAGGTGACCCGGCTGAGCTGCCCGATCACCGCGATCGGCTGGACCGCTGACAACGAGGTCGCGCACACCACGATGGGTGGCTGGACGGAGTGTGGCGACACCAGCTTCGTACTGTTGGAAGGCGGCCACCACCGGTTCACCGAGGCCCCGACAGAATTGATCGACCTGCTCCGCCACGGCCTGGAGGAGCAATGGGCGTCGCGCTGACCGGCATGCGCGCCTTCACGGTGGTCTGGGCGGGCCAGTTCCTCTCGCTGCTCGGTTCCGGGCTGACCGCCTTCGCCCTGGGCGTGCACGTCTATCGGGTCACCGGATCGGCGACCACGCTCAGCGCGGTTTTCGCGCTGAGCCTCCTGCCGGCCATCGTGGTCACGCCTCTCACCGGCGCCCTGGTGGACCGGTGGGGCACGAAGCGGTCGCTGCTGGTGAGCAACATCGCCAACATGGTCATCGCGCTGGTACTGGCCACGCTGCTCTTCTCCGGAACGTTCGCGATCTGGCACGTCTACCCAATCGTGGCCGCCTCGTCAGTGGTGGCAGCCCTGGAGTTGCCGGCGTTCGCCACGCTCGGCCCACGACTCGTCGCCAAGGAGCAACTCGGCCGGGTCAACGGAATGCGGATGTCGGCGATCGCGACGAACGAGGTGCTGGCCCCGGTCGCCGCCGGTTTCCTGCTGGTCGCCGTCGGCCTGCGCGGCATCGTGGTGCTCGACCTGATCACGTTCGGGCTCGCCCTGCTCAGCGTCGCGATCGTGCCGATCCCGCGGGACATCGACACCGACGGACAGACCGCGGGGCGCTTGACCGGCCTGCTGGTCTCCTTCCGCGAGGGCTGGCGCTATGTCGCGGCCCAGCCCGGCCTGACCGCGCTGCTGCTCTTCCTCGGCGCGATCAATCTCAGCGCGGGCTTCATCGACCTGCTCATCACCCCGCTGGTGCTCTCCTTCGCCTCGGCGGACGAGCTGGGCATGGCGCTGTCAATCGGCGGGGTCGGCATGGTGTTGAGCGGCATCGCGGTGACCGTCACCGGCGGGCCGCGCCGACGGGTCCGCGGCATCCTGATCGGCTCGCTGGCCATGGCGGTGGCGACGATCGCCGGTGCGACGCGGCCGAACGTCGCGCTGGTCGCGGCCGCCGCCTTCGTCTTCATGGGCGCCCTCGGCGTGGTGCTCGCCACGAACCAGGCGCTGTGGCAGAGCAAGGTGGAGCCCCGGCTGCTCGGCCGGGTCGCCGCGCTGCTCAACACGGCGTCGCAGATCCCGCAGCTGATCGCCTACCTGCTGGCAGGGGTGCTGGTCGACCGCGTCTTCGACCCCGCGGTCGGCGGCGAGGACGTACGGTCGCCGGGCCTGGCCGCGGTGATCGGCGACGGGCCCGGCCGCGGCGCCGCGCTGCTCATGATGATCGTCGGCGCGCTCATCGTCGTCTCCGTCGCGGTCGCGGCGGCCGCGCCGCGGCTACGCGGCCTGGAGCGGGAGCTGCCCGACACCGTCCCGGAGCGGGACGAGACCGGCCGGCCAGTGGTGGCGGACCCGGCGTGACGGCCGTGGTCACGGAAACCGGCGACGTTCGATCCGCGGCGCGGACCCGTGAACTACAGAGACGTACCACCTCCAGGGAGTTCTCGTGACGAGCACGCAGCAGCACGCAGACCCGAGCGTCGAGGACGACGAGGCGCCGGCCGAGTGCGTCGGCCCGTTCGCCGTGCCGGCCGGTGTGATCGCAGCGTTGCGGTCGCTGTGCGCCGACACCGGAGCGGACGAGCTGCACGCCTGGTGGGTCTGCGCCGCGGTGCTGATGCGGCGGCTGCCGGGGGCTGCGGGCTGCCGCGCCCAGGTGATCTGCGGTGCCCACGGGGCGGTCACCCCGCCGGACGACGCCGGACCCGACCCGGCCACCGGCTTCCGCGCGGCCCTGCGCGGGGTGGCTCAGGCGCCACCGGAGCCGGCCGGCGCCGGCGACATCCCGGTCGACGTCACGATCCTGATCACTGCGGACGGTACCGAGCTCTACGTGGAGACCATGACGCCGGTCGTCGACGATCCGGTCGCCGAGGGCTGGGCGCGCCTGGTGCGGACACTGCTCACCGCGATGGTGCACCGGCCCGACGAGCCGGTGGCCGCCCTGCCGCTCGTCGACGACGACGAGCGGGAGCGGATCCTGCACGGGCTCTACCCGCACCGCGTGCCACGGACCCCGTTCCGGACCGTGGCGCAGCCGTTCGAGGAGCAGGCGGAGCGCACGCCGGACGCGGTGGCGCTGGTCACCGAGGACGGCGGCACGGTCAGCTACCGGGAGCTCAACGAGCGCGCGAACCGGCTGGCACACCACCTGATCAGCCGGGGCGCCGGGCCGGGCGAGCGGGTCGGGATCCGGATGGACCGCGGGGTCGCGCAAATCATCGCGATCTACGCGGTGGTCAAGACCGGCGCCGGCTACATCCCGCTCGACGTCGACCTGCCGGACGCCCGGCTCGCCCTCATGCTGGCCGACGCGGCGCCGCTGCTGGTGCTGACCAACCGGGCCGGCCGGAAGCAGGTGCCGGACGGCGCGTGGCAGGTCGTCGACGTGGAGGCGGACGCGCCGGCGTGGGAGCCGGAGCCGGTTGGTAACCCGGTCGCAGGCACGGCCGGTGGGCTGCTGCACGTGCTCTACACCTCCGGCACGACCGGGCAGCCGAAGGGCGTTGCGGTGGTGACGGCGGCGGCTCTGGCGAACATCGACTGGATGCAACGGCAATATCCGTACGCCCCAGGTGATTGTGCGATCTTCAAGACGTCGCCGGGCTTCGACGTGTCCATCTGGGAGCTCTTCTGGCCGTTGCATCACGGCGCGCGGCTGCTGATCTGCGAGCCGGGCCGGCATCGCGACCCCGCCCACCTGGCGCGACTGATCGAACGGCACGGGGTGACGATGATCTTCACGGTGCCGACCGTGCTGACGCCGCTGCTGCAGCGGCTCTCCCCCACCGCCGCCAGCGCGCTGCGCTGGGTGGTCAGCGGCGGCGAGTCGATGCCGCCCTGGCTGCGCGACGCGTTCCACGCCACCCTGCCGGCGACCACGCTGGTAAACGCGTTCGGGCCGACCGAGGCGGGATCGGTCACCGACAACGTGATCCCGCACGGGTCGACCGGCCCGACCGTGCCGGTGGGCCGTCCCGCCCCCAACTTCCGCATCGTGCTGCTCGACGAAAATCTGGGCCTGACGCCGGTGGGCGCGGCCGGCGAGGCCTACATCGGCGGTGAGGTCGGTCTGGCGTACGGCTATTGGCGCTCCCCCTGCCGCACCGCGGAACGGTTCGTGGCCGACCCCTACGGCCCGCCGGGCAGCCGCCTCTACCGCACCGGTGACCTGTGCCGCTATCGCGAGAACGGCCTGCTGGAGCACCTGGGCCGGATCGACCGGCAGGTCAAGGTGCGCGGCCGTCGCATCGAGCCCGGCGAGGTCGAATCGGTCCTCGTCGGTCATCCGTCGGTAGTCGACTGCGCGGTGCTCGCGCACGGCAACCCGGCCCGGCTGCTCGCCTTCGTGGTGCTCGCCGGCCCGGAGGCGACGGTCCAAGCGGTCGACGAGCACGCGCTCGCGCACCTGCCCGATTACCTGCGTCCCGACCGGATCGTCGCGGTGCCGGAGATCCCGGCCACGGTCAACGGCAAGACCGACGAGGAGGCGCTGCTGCGCGCCTGGACCGAGGAGTCCGCGGGACGGGACGCCGAGGCGCCGGTCGACGACCTGGAGGCCGCCCTGGTGGAGATCTACCGCCGGGTCCTCAACGTCGGGACGGTCGGGGTGCAGGACACGTTCGTGCAGCTCGGCGGCCACTCACTGCTGGCTTTTGAACTGCTCGACGAGTGCGAGGCGAGACTACGGGCCAAGCCCGAGGTGACCGTGCTGCTCACCAGCCCGCTGCGGGAGGTCGCGGCCTCGCTGCGGACCGGGGCCAGCGCAGAGCGACCGACAGACGAGGGGTTCCGATGAGATTCGGTGTGATGATCGTGCCCGAGGACCGCTGGCAGAGGGCACGGCAGAAGTGGCGGCGCGTCGAGGAGATGGGCTTCGAGCACGCCTGGACCTACGACCACATGAACTGGCGGACGTTCCAGACCAAGGAATGGTTCACCGCCGTGCCGACGATGACCGCCGCGGCGCTGGAGACCTCGCGCATCAAGATCGGTGTGCTGGTGTCCTCGCCGAACCTGCGGCACCCGGCGTACCTCGCCAAGGAGATCGCCACGGTGGACGACATAGCCGGTGGCCGGTTGGTGCTCGGGCTCGGCGCCGGCGGCGAAGGCGTCGACGCCAGCATGACCCGCCGCACGCCGTGGACCCGGCCGGAACGTACCGCGCGGTTCGCCGAATACGTCGAGCTGACCGACCGGCTCCTGTCCGGACCGGTGACCTCGTTTGACGGGCGTTACTACTTCGCCAACGACGTGCACGTGCGGCCGCACGACACGCAGCAGCCCCGGGTGCCGTTCGCGATCGCCGCGGCCGGCCCACGCGGCATGCAGCTGGCCGCCCGGTTCGGCCAGTACTGGGTGACCACCGGTGCACCCAACCGTTTCGAACGGACGCCCTACGCCGACACCGTGCCGCTCATCCGGCGTCAGGTCGAGGAGCTGGAGAAGGCGTGCGCGGCGACCGGCCGCAACCCGGACGGCATCGCCCGGATCCTGGTCACCGGCCCGTCCGTGGGCGACGTGCTGGCCAGCAAGGACGCGTTCTTCGACGCGGCCGGCCGGTTCGCCGAGGCGGGCATCACCGACCTGGTGGTGCAGTGGCCGCGAGCGGACGAGCCGTACACCGGGGATGTCAAGGTGCTCGATCAGGTCGCCGAGGAGCTGTGATGCGGACGCATTTCGTGGGTGAGGTCGCCCTGGACCTGGCACGACTCGAGTCGGACCTCGCGACGTGCCGATCGTTGGAGTGGACGGAGGCGTACAGCGACTACGTCTTCGGCGGATCGTGGAAGAGCTGCATGCTGTGGGCGCCCGGCGGGGACGCCGGCGACGGGGTGGTCACCAACTACGTCTACGACCGGCCGGCGGGCTTCACCGCACACGCCGAGCGGTTGCCCTATCTGGCCGAGCTGATCCGCGAGACCGCCGACCTCGACCGGCTGAACTTCGCGCGGCTGGCGCTGGTCACCGACAGCGTGATCATCCCGCACCGCGACCTGCTCGAGCTCAGCGACCTGCCGGACGAGACACGCAACGAGCACCGGATGCACATTCCGCTGGCCACCAATGACAACTGCTTCTTCAACGAAGACAACGTGGTCTATCGCATGCGACGGGGCGAGGTGTGGTTCCTCGACGCCTCACGGATCCACTCGGTGGCGGTGCTGACCGCGGAGCCACGCATCCACCTGATGCTCGACTTCGTCGACACGCCCGGAGCGGGATCGCCCGCGCGGGTGGCTGGCGGCGGTGTCGAGGTCGGCATCCCGGCCGACCGGATCGTCACCCGGCCGCCGCTCGGCGACGACGAGCGGGCGGACCTCCTCGGCCTGGCGC
Source organism: Micromonospora sp. NPDC126480 (assembly GCF_040302465.1). NCBI lineage: Bacteria > Bacillati > Actinomycetota > Actinomycetes > Micromonosporales > Micromonosporaceae > Micromonospora > Micromonospora sp. NPDC126480. Next base: position 135,130 of record NZ_JBEORU010000002.1, on the reverse strand, counting down.
CGCTGCTCTCGATGGACACGTTCGACGAGGTCTTCAGCATCGTGATCAAGAAGCACTTCCGCCGGGACGGCGGGCCGGACTTCGTCTGGAACACGATGCTGGAGCTGGCCGCCAAGAGCCCCGACCAGGCCGTGCTGCCGCACACCGAGGAGCTGTGCAAGCACTACACCCTGGAAAGGAGCGCATAGGCGGTGAGCGTCTGGCTGCAACGCCGGCCGGCCGCCGCGCCGGCCGGCCGGGTCTTTTGCATCCCGCAAGCGGGCAGCGGCACGACCGTGTTCGACAACTGGCCCGCCGAGCGGGCCGGGGTCGAGTTCCTGCCCGTGGAGCTGCCCGGCCGGCTGTCCCGGTTCACCGAGGCGCCGCCGGACACCCTCGAAGACCTGGCAGCTGCCATGATCGACGGCTTGGAGCCCTACCTCCGCGTGCCGTTCGCCTTCTTCGGGCACTGCTGGTCGGCGATCCTCGCCTATGAGGTCACCCGCCGGCTGGAACGCGCCGGGCACGAACCCGCCCGGCTCTTCGTCTCCTCCGAGGTGCCGCCGCAGGCCGGACCGGCCGGCCGGATGCTCGATATGGACGCCGACGAGCTGGCCGCCGAGGTGGCGGCCACGGTCCGCGACATCGGCCGCAAGCCGCATCCGGAGCTGGTCGACCTCTATGTCCGCATCCTGCGGTCGGACATCGAGCTGCGCCGCAATTACCAGGCGCCCGAGCCGATCCGCCTGTCCTGCCCGATCACGGTCTTCGGCTGGCGGGACGACCCGGAGTATCCGCCCGGGTCGCTGGCCGGCTGGGCGGAGTGCGGGAATGCGACCTTCATCCAGTTGCCGGGCCGGCACAACGAGTTCAACGCGGCGCCGGCCGACCTGATCGACACCATTCTCGCCGGGGTGCGGGAACGCCTGCTGGGCCGGGAACCCCGGCCGGAGGGGAACCATCGATGAGCCGCATTATCGTACGCGCCGCCGTCGCCCTGTTCGCGGTCTTGCTGGCGGCCGGGGCGGGCGGCGCCGCGGTCGCCGCGCCGGTGCTCGACACCGGCGACTGCCTGTCACCGGCGCCGATCTATCACAGCCGGCCGGACCTGCGGCCGATCGGCGCCTGCGCCTATCTCGACACCGGCAGCGCCGCGCCGGGCTATCTCTTCGCCTCGTCGAAGGGGCCGGGCCGCGGCGGCCCTACGATCTACGCCAACGACGGCTCGGTGATCTGGAACAAGCCGGAGACCGTCGCGGACACCCACAACTTCCAGGTCGTCACGGTGCAGGGCAAGAAGCGGCTGGTCTACTTCCGGGGCACCTGGCTGGTGTACGGCCTGGACCCGCGCGGCGAATACGTGATGCTGGACGAGCACTACCGCGAGGTCGCCACGATCAAGACCAACGCCACGAACGCGCCGGGCCTCCACGAGCTACGGATCACCCCGGAGAACACGGCGTTGGTCGGCGCCTACACCCCGGTGATCCGGGTGGTGGACGCCCGGCCGATCGTGGTCTACGACTACGTCGTGCAGGAGGTCGACTTCCTGCACGGCAACAAGATCCTCTTCGAGTGGCGCGCGCTCGACCACGTCCCGCTGTCCCAGTCCTACCTTCCGGTGCCCGGCCCGCTGGGCATCTTCGACTACTTCCACGGCAACTCGATCGAGGTCATGCCGGACGGCGACCTGCTGATCTCTGCTCGGCACACGTGGAGCGTCTACAAGGTCTCGCGCAAGGACGGCCGGGTGCTCTGGACGCTGGGCAAGCCGGCCGACGGCAGCGGCAGCTTCGGCTCCGAGCTGCTCGGCTCCGACGCCGGCTGGTTCTGCTATCAGCACGACGCCCGGGTGGAGGCGGATGGCACGATCTCGCTGTTCGACAACGGCAACGGCGGGCCTGGGTGCGGGCACGCCTCGCGCGGGCTCAAGATACGCCTCGACGAGGCCGCCAGGACCGCCACGGTGGTCGACACCGTGCGGCACCAGCCGGAGATCTCCGCGACATTCGGCGGCGACATCTCGACCCAACCGAACGGCAACCGCCTGGTGTCGTGGGGCGAGACCCAGCGGGTGACCGAGTTCGACCCGGCCGGCCGGCCGGTGCTGGACATGAACTTCGGGCAGATCAATTATCGGGTGTACCGTGCCGAGTGGCAGGGTTTCCCGCTCACCCCGCCAACCGCCGTGCGGGATGGCTCGCAGCTCGTGGTCAGCTGGAACGGCGCGACCGAGGTGGCCTCCTGGCAGCTACTCGGCGGGCCGGACGAGGACAACCTGCGACCGGTCGGCGCTCCGATCCCCCGGGCCGGCTTCGAGACCTCGATCGCCGTGCCGAGCGGCACGGCGGCGGTCGGCGTGCAGGCGCTGGACGCGGCCGGCAAGCCACTCGACCACGGCCGCGCCGTGGCGGGGCCAGCCCCGGAGGGCCCGTCGGCGCTCGGCGTGATCGGCAGGACCGCGCTGCTGATGCTGGCCATATTCGGCGGTTTCGGCCTGACGCTGTGGGTGGCGCTGATCGTCGGCCTGGTGCTCGGGCTGGTCTGGGCGGTCATCCGGCTCGCCACCCGCAAGGGTCTCCGCAAGGCGCTGTACGGCCTGGCCGGGATGGTGCTGCTGGTCATGCTGGTGAACATCACCGGCGGCCTGGCGCAGAGCTTCTACCCCCCGCTGATCTATCTGAACATCATCTATCCGCTGGCCTTCCTGGTCGCCAACCTGGTCGGCTGGCCCCTGGTCGGTACCGTGACCGGCCTGCTCTCCGGCTCAGGCGGGGCGTGGCGGCACGACCCCCAGCGGATGCGCGCCTACCGCGTCGCCGGCTGGCTGTGGCTCGGCTTCTTCGGGGTGAAGACCGCCGTGCAGATGCCGCTCTATCTGACCAGCAACTGGGTGGGCCTGGGCATCGCCAAGACCCTGCTCGGCTGGCCGCTGTGGATCGTCACCACGATCGTGACCGTGATCGTCGTCCGGCGGATGATCCGTCCTGCGCCGATGGCCGCGGGCCCGAAGCCCGAGCCGGGGCGGGTCGAGGCGGAGCCGCCGCCGGCCGACGTCGAGGCGGAGCCAGCGTCCGTCGAGGCGGAGCCAGCGTCGGCCGAGGCCGAGCCGGCGTCGGCGTCGGCGTCGGCGTCGGCGTCGGCCAAGGCGAAGCCAGCGTCGACCGAGGCCGAGCCGACGACCCAGGGCGCCTGACAAGCGACCGGCCGTGCCCCTTCGCGGGGCACGGCCGGTGGTCGTCGGGCGGTCAGGGCGATGCGGTGGTGGCGGTCAGCGGCACGGACTCCGACAGCGGCGGCAGCCCGCAGGCGCGCCGGAAGTCGTCGGTGTCGTGCAGATGCGGGAACGGCTCAGCCGGCACGGGCACGCCGAGCGCCTCGGCCAGCGGCTCCCAGCCGTCGACGCCGAGGGTCCAGACCACGAGACGGTCGGCCGGCACGGTCGCCTTGATCTCGGCGATCCGGTCCTCGTACATCCGGCGCACCCACTCCTTGTCCTCGAAGCGGCCACCGAAGTCGCCCTGCCAGACGAATCGCTCTATCACCTCCCACGTCTCGCGCGGCGGCACCCGGTCGGCGTCGGCGGGCAATAGGCCGGCGTGCGCCGCCTGCCGTACCGCGTGCAGTGTGTTCTGGCAGCTGCGGTAGAAGCCTTCGAAGCCCCGGACGTTGAGCAGAACTGTCGCCTCGGGGAACGCCTCGACCAGTTCCCGCCACACCGTGCAGCCGGGCCAGTCCACGGTGGCCTCCCAGCGGGCCAGGGCGGATCGCCAGTCGACCTGCTCGCCGCGGGCGGCAGCCACCCACGGCGACAGGTCCCGCAGGCGGTGCTCGCCGTTGATGATATCGAGCATGTGGAGACAGGGTCCCGCGCCGAGCCGTTCGATAGCGGCCCGCAGCGATAGTGTTCCGGACCGGCCGAAGCCGACACCGATGATTTTCATGGCGCTGCTCCTTTTCGTGAGTGGGGTGGGGTGAGCACCGCTATCGGTGGGTCAGGGCCAGCGACAGCGACTGGTAACCGCGGAAAAAGTTGGACTCCAGCCGGACCGGCTCGGCGCGCAGCGCGGCGGTCCGCACGAGGCCGGCCAGTGCCCGGACCACCGCGCCGACCTCGATCCGGGCGAGCAGCGCGGCGATGCAGTAGTGCGGGCCGTGCCCGAAGCCCAGGTGCGGGTTGGGCCGCCGGGCGGCACGGAGTTCCCCGGGTGCGTCGAAGATGTCCTCGTCACGGTTCGCCGACCGCAGCCAGAGCGAAACGAACTCGCCCGCGCGCATCGGCACGCCGGCGATCGTCAGATCGCCGATCAGGACCCGCATGATGTGGTTGACCGGCGTCTCGCGGCGCAGGATCTCCTCGGTCGCGACGTCTGGATCGGCCTCGCCGGCGCGCAGTTGCCGCCAGAACTCCGGCTCGGTGACGAGGGTCAGCGCCGCTGCGCCGGACGCGTGCCGGGCGGTCTCGTTGCCGCCCGCGATCAGGTCATGACAGTTCATCACCGCCATGGTCCGGCTCATCGGCCGACCCATGAACTGCGCCTGGGCGAGCACGGTCGCCACGTCCTCGCCGGGCGTCCGGCGCTTCTCGGTCACCAGCCGGTGGCAATAGGAGAACAGCTCGGTGTGCGCGGCCATCTGGGCACCCGACGTGGTGTGCCCAGACCCGCCGAACGCCGTCTGGGTCAGCCGCACCACCTCCGGCCGGTCGGCCTCGGGCACGCCGAGCAGGTCGCAGATCACGAAGGCGGGCAGCGGCGCCGCGACGGCCTGCACGAAGTCGACCGAGGGCTGCTCCATCGCCTCGGTCACCAGCCGCCGGGCGAGCTCCCGGGTGCTGTCGGTGAGCCTCCGCATCAGCCGCGGGGTGAAGGCGGCGCCCAGCACCCGCCGCATCTCCGCGTGCGTCTCACCATCGCTGACCAGCAGCGACATCCCGCCGGCGGCGGCGCTGGCCACCACGTCGGACGGCTTCTCCCCCAGGTGGTTGCCCTTCGCCGAGGAGATCCGGTCGCTGTGCCGCAGCACCTCACGAATCTGCGCGTGCCGGGTGATCGCCCAGTGGTCGCGCAGACCGTATGAGCGCACCGGGCCACCGGCGCGGCGGAACGTCCGCCAGATCCGCTCGGGCCGCTCGCTCCCGTAGAGCCGGGGATCGGTGAGGTCAACCTTTCGGGCCTCGGCGAGCAGGTCATCGGGGTGGATCGGCTCGTCGGTTCGACTCAGCATGGTCCTCCCGGTGACGCCGTTGGCCCGACGTTACGGCGAGCCGGAGCGGGGAGGGTGTCACGTAAAGGAGTGGCGGCGTCGAGCTGCTGAAACGGTTGTCCCCTAAAGCGGGGAAGCGCTGCGCGCGAGGTCGCTGAACCACCATGGACGCCAGGTGACGCCTGGGTGGTATGGAGTGATGCGAGATGGCAGAAGCACACGGCCGGCGGGATCCCCGGTTCCACCACGTCGGGATCCAGACGAACGATCTGGGCAACAGCGTGGCCTGGTATGAGGACTTTCTCGGCTGCAAGCCTTCCTGGACCCTGGAGAAGTTCTCCGACCTGACCCGCAGCCGGCTGCCGGGAATTCGCACTCTGACCGAGCTGACCCTCGGCGACCTTCGCCTGCACCTGTTCGAGCGGCCCGGCAGCGCCACCGACCCGGCCGTCAGCGACGTACGCATCCAGCATCTCTGCCTCTCCGTCGACGACCCCGACGAACTCGTCCGCCTGCGTGACCGCTGGATCGCCCTCCACGGGTCGGGCCGCTACACGTTCGCCCTGGACAAGCCGCCCACCGACGTGGTGGTGGACGCGGACGGCATCCAGAGCTTCTACGCGTACGACGTCAACGGGGTCGAACTCGAGTTCACCTACGTGCCGGCTCAGGCCTCATGATGCGTGGACCGACCACGCCGATCGCCGACCCGCCGGCCGAGGATGCCTGGGACTTCGGCGGGTATCCGTACGCTCTGGAACCGCTGTTGCTGCCCCCGGTGGACGCGGCCGGCGCACTGGCGGGCCCGGACGTGGCGGCGGAGCACGTGGCCGCAAGCCGGCTGGTCGGCGACCTGGCCGAGGGCGGACCGACCGTGGACCGCGGCGAGCCCGAGGAGCTGTTCTGGTTCCGCTGGATCACCGGGCACCAGGTGTGCTTCCTGCTCTGGCGGCTGATGGGACAGCTCCTCGAGGATGTCGCCGAGGGCGAGACGACCGCCGACGAGGCGATCCCGCCACTCAGCCGTTACGTCGACGGCTACTCGGCCATGCTGCTCTACACCGGGTCGTGCACCCACCAGATCTACAACGACGTGATCCGGCCCAGCATGCGGTTGCGGCACCGCGCGTTCAGCGGCAGCTGGGCCCCGGACTACCTGCACGTCCGCGCGCTGCTGCGCGGCCGAGCGCAGGCCCGGCTGACCAGTGGCCCGAGCGAACTGGACGGCGCGGTGCGGCTGCACGGCCGGGTGCACGACGGCGTAGCGGCGCGGCTGGTGCCGAACGGCCAATCGCTGCTCAACCAGGCGCCGGTGCGCCGCCTGAACCACCGACTGCTGGGCATCGTCTACGACAGCTACTTCATGACCGTGCGCACCCCGGTCACCCGCGGCCAGGCGGTGAGCCAGCTGATGCGACGGCTCACCGCGATCGTCCGCGACCTGACCGCGAACGGCCTCTACCCGTGCCCCGACGACGGCGTGCTCCCCGATGAGCTGCGGCTCGACGAGGTGGTCTCCTGCGCCGCCGGGATGCCCGGCATCCTCGTCGACGTGGCCCGGGCCGCCGTCGGTGGACCGGCGAACCGGCCGCAGCCGGTGGGCAGCGGCGTGGCGAAGGCAGCCCGCGCATGAGTGTCCAGCGACCCGAGCTGACCGGGACCTTCGGCGCCGTGTCCGCCACGCACTGGCTCGCCTCGGCCGCCGGCATGGCCGCGCTGGAGCGGGGCGGCAACGCCGTGGACGCCGCGGTGGCAGCCGGTTTCGTGCTGCAGGTCGTCGAGCCGCACTCCAACGGGCTGGGCGGCGACGTGGCGATCGCGGTCTACTCTCGAGCGTCCGGACAGGTGCGCGTCATCTGCGGGCAGGGCCCCACGCCGAGGGCGGCGACGATCGGCGCCTTCACCGGCCTGGGCCTCGACCGGGTACCCGCCGGCGGCCTGCTGCCGGCCTGTGTGCCCGGCGCCTTCGGCGCCTGGATGCGGCTGCTGGCCGAGTTCGGCACGACCACACCGGCGGACGCGCTGGCGGCCGCGATCGGCTATGCGGAGCACGGCTTCCCGCTGCTGCCCGCCACCGCCCGCACCATCGAGGTGATGGCGCCGCTCTTCCGCGAGCACTGGACCGAGTCGGCCCGCACCTATCTGACCGGCGACGCCACCCCGGCGGCCGGCTCACGGATGCGCAACCCGGTGCTGGCGACGACCTATCGACGGCTCGTCGACGAGGCGCGATCGGCCGGCGGCCGGGAGGCTCAGATCGAGGCCGCACACGCCGCCTTCTACCGAGGTTTCGTCGCCGAGGGCATCGACCGGTTCCTGGCCACGGCCGAGGTGCTGGACGACACCGGGCAGCGGCACCGCGGTCTGCTGCGCGGCGACGACCTCGCGGGCTGGCAGGCCGGGGTCGAGGAACCAGCGATCGCCGCCTACGGCGAGTTCACAGTCCACAAGCCGGGACCCTGGTCGCAGGGACCGGTCTTCCTCCAGCAGCTCGCCATCCTGGCCGGCTGCGATCTGGCCAGCCTACGGCCGGGCAGCGCCGAGCACGTCCATCTGCTGGTCGAAGCCGCGAAGCTGGCGTTCGCCGACCGGGAGGCCTGGTACGGCGACCCGGAGCACACCCCGGTTCCGATGGCGGCGCTGCTCGCCGAGGACTACGCGGCGCAACAGCGGGCGCTGATCGGCGCCCGTGCCGCAACTGACCCTCAGCCGGGCACGCCGGAGGGCCGCAAGTCCTGGTTCCCATGGCCCGCCCCTACGCCCCTGCCGCCGAACGCCCCCGACTGGCTGGTGCAGTTGAGCAGCGGCATCCCGACGGTCGTCGGGCCGGGCGCGCCCCGCACCGGGGCCGGCAACACGTGCACCGTCGCGGTGGTGGACCGCGAGGGCAACATGGTCGTGGCCGTGCCGAGCGGCGGCTGGCTGAAGAGCTCGCCGGTGGTGCCCGGGCTCGGCTTCGCCCTCGGCACCCGCGCGCAGACCATGTGGCTGACCGAGGGCCACCCCAACTCGCTGGCACCGGGCCGGCGCCCGCGCACCACGCTGAGCCCGGGCATCGTGCTGCGTGACGGCGAGCCGTTCCTGGCGCTAGGCACGCCCGGCGGCGACCAGCAGGACCAGTGGACGCTGCAGACCTTCCTCGCGGTGGCCGAGCACGGCCGGGACCTGCAGGCGAGCACCGAGCAGCCGATGTTCCACATCGACCACTTCCCGCAGTCGTTTGCGCCGCGCACATCCCGGCCGGGCGTGGTGGCGGTCGAGTCGTCTTTCGGCCCCGAGCTCATGGCCGAGCTGCGGGAGCGGGGCCACGAGGTGGACGCGGTGCCGGCGCACACCCTCGGCAAGGTGTGCGCGGTCGGGGTGGACCCGGAGCGCGGGTTCGTCCGGGCCGCCGCCGGTCCGCGCGGACGTCAGGCGTACGCGGTATGTCGCTGAACGTGCGGAGGGACTGGTGACCATGACCGCCGGAGTGAACGTCTCGGCGCGGCGATGGCTGATGCCGCCACCGTCCGCGGACACACCCATCCTGTTCTGCTTCCCATACGCCGGGGTCGGTGCCTCGTCCTACCGACAGTGGCCGCGGCAGATCGGCGGCCACCAGGTCTGCGCCCTGCAACCGCCGGGTCGGGAGAACCGGATGCGGGAGGAGCCGCACCGCACCCACACCGCTTTCGCCGCCGACCTCGCCGACGTGCTCGAGCCCTTCGTGCACGGCGAGTACTCGTTCGCCGCGCACTGCGGCGGGGTGCCGTTCGCACTGGACACGATCGCCGAGCTGGACCGGCGCGTGTTGCCGTTGCCGACCCGCCTGATCAGTTCCTCGTGGGGTGCGCCGGACCGCGGCCTCTACGGCCGGCTCAACTTCGCCGACCTGACGGCGCTGGACCTGATCGCCGAGACCACCGCGCTGTTCGAGCAAGCCGGGTCGCCGATCCGGTCGGACTTCGTCGAGCTGGCCGCGCGGGTGCTGCGCACCGACCTGGAGGTGCAGCGCGGCTACCGCTTCGAGTCCGGCCGCCGAGTGCCCTGCCGGGTAGTCGTCGTCGCCTGGACCCGCGACGACGTCGTCCCGCCGGAGACGGTGTTTCCCGGCTGGGCGGACTGCGCCGAGGTCACCGAGGAACTGCTGGACGGCGAGCATCTCGACTTTCTGCACTGCCCGAACGGCCTGCGCCAGGCGCTGGACCGATGGCTGAAGACAAACCACGTGGTTCGAAGGGGCGGGTGACCGTGACGGAGAAGACGGCCACGATCCATGAGCTCGTCGCACGGTGGGCCCGGAAACAACCGGACGCGCCCGCTGTCGGGGGTGACGACGAGACGCTGACCTATGCGGAGCTGGACGCCAGGGCCGGTCGGCTGGCCGGTCATCTGGCGACGCGTGGGGTGGGCCCGGAGACCAGGGTCGCGGTGTCGCTGCCACGCGGGCCGGCGATGGTGGTGGCCTTCCTGGCCACGTTGAAGGCCGGCGGGACCTACGTGCCGCTGGACAACGACTATCCCGAGCAGCGGCGGGCCTTCGTGCTGGCCGACGCAGGCGTCGCCGTGCTGGTGACCGACAAGGCGGGCGCTCCGGCCGAGCCGGGCGGCGACTCGGCCGAGGTGGTGGTGCTGGACGACCTGCCCGCCACCGAGGTCGAGGCCCCCCGCGTACGGGTCGGACCCGACGCCGCCGCATACGTCGTCTACACCTCCGGGTCGACCGGCCAGCCCAAGGGTGTGGTGGTCCCGCACGCTGGCGTGGTGCGGCTGACCACCGATGCGCGGATCGCGGTCCGCCCCGGCCAGACGGTCGCCCAGCTCGCCCCGGCCGCGTTCGACGCGTCGGTGTTCGAGATCTGGGGCGCGCTGTGCTCCGGCGGACATGTGGTGATCATGGACGCCCGGAGCACCGTCGCCAAGCTCGGCGCGGAGCTGCGCAGGTGGCGGCCGGACTGGCTGTTCCTCACCACCGGGCTGTTTCACCTGCTGGCCCAGCACGACACGGCCGCGCTCGACGCGGTCGGCTGCCTGCTGACCGGGGGCGACGTGCTGTCGCCCCGGCACATCCGCACCGCCGCGGCGACCCGGGCCCGAGTCTACGCCGCCTACGGCCCGACCGAGACGACCGTCTACGCCTCCCTGCACCACGTGTCGGCGGGCGGCGACGAGCCTGCCCGGGTGCCGATCGGCACGCCGCTTGCCGGCAAGACGATGTACGTGCTGGGACCGGACCTGCGGCCGGTGCCGGCCGGGGAGGTCGGCGAGATCTATCTCGGTGGCACCGGAGTGGCCCGCGGCTACCACGGCCGGCCCGCGCTGACCGCGGAACGTTTCCTCCCCGACCCGTTCGTCGAGGAGCCCGGTGCCCGGATGTACCGCACCGGCGACCTCGGCTGCCTGCTGCCGGACGGCTCGGTGGACTTCCGCAGCCGGGTGGACCGGCAGGTCAAGGTCCGCGGCTTCCGGATCGAGCTGGGCGAGATCGAGAGCACCCTGCTGAGTCATCCCGACCTCGGCGCCGCGGTGGTGGTCGCCGTCGCCGACGACACCGCCGACAAGCGCCTGGCCGCGCACGTGGTGCCCGCACCCGGCCGGCGGATCACCGTCGCGGCGGTGCGCGACTGGCTCAGCCAGCGCCTTCCGGCCTACATGATCCCGGCGACCTTCGTGACGCTGGACGAGCTGCCGCTCGACCCGAATGGCAAACCGGACCGCAGCCAGCTGCCCAACCCGTTCGCGGCGCGGGCCGAGCTCACCTTCCTGCCGCCCTACGCGCCGCCGGAGAACGAGATCGAGCAGGTCTTCGCGCGCACCTGGGCCGACGTGCTCACGATGGACGTCGTCGGCATCGACGACGACTTCTACATGCTGGGCGGGGACTCGCTGCGCAGCGTGGCGATGCTCGAACAGTTGCGCGCGCACGGCATCGAGCTGGACGCGGTGCAGTTCTTCAACAACCCCACGATCCGCGAGCTGGCCGCGGTCGTCGACCCGCAGCTCACGGCCGACCGGGCGGGCGGGCAACCGTGGAGCTGACGCTGCCGCCGTTCGACATGCCGGTCGAGCTGGCCGACGTGGACCTCTACGATCCGCAGACGTACGTGCTGGCCGACCAGCACCCCACCTGGCGGACCATGCGTGCCAAGGCCCCGGTGTGGTGGCAGGAGCGGACGGACGCCACCGGGTTCTGGTGTGTCACCCGCCACGCCGACTGCGAGAAGGTGGTGAAGGACTACCGCACGTTCAGCTCGGAGGAGGGCACCATCCTGGCGTCGGTGGGCGTCGGCGACACGGCCGGCGGGCAGACCATCACGCTGACCGACCCGCCCGAGCACGCCGCGATCCGGGTGCCGTCGATGCGGGCCCTCGGGCACGCGGTCGTGCAGGACCGGACCCCGATCATCCAGGCCCGGATCACCGAGCTGGTCAAGCCGTGCGACGACGGTGAGGTTGACTTCGCCCGGCTGATGCGGCGCCTGCCGATGGTGCTGGCCGGCGAGTTCATGGGCATCCCGCCGGAGCACTGGGACGACATCGCGCTGTGGGCGGCCGCCTGCGTGGCGCCGGACGACCCGGCCTACGCCCTCGGCGCCAACCCGGCGCAGACCCTGCGGCTGGCCCACCATCAGCTCTTCGCGGTCTTCCGCGACCTGGTGCGGCACCGCCGGGCCCATCCCGGCAAGGACCTCGTCTCGGTGCTCATCGAGAGCATCGACGCGATGAGCGGACGGGACAAGCCGCTCGGCGAGTGGCAGGTGCTGCTGAACTGCTACAGCTTCATCCTCGGGGCCAACACCACCACGCCAAACGTCGCCAGCCACACGCTGCTGGCGCTCACCCAACGTCCCGAGCTGTGGCCCCGGCTGCGAGACGACCGCGGCGCCGTCGAGGGCCTGGTGGAGGAGGGCGTCCGCTGGTCCTCGCCCACCCACCACCTGGTCCGGCGGGCCACCGCGGACGTCGAGCTCGGTGGGGTCACGATCCGGGCCGGCGACTGGGTGGCGGCGTGGGTGGCCTCGGCGAACCGGGACGAGGCGGTGTTCGACGATCCGTACACCTTCGACATCGACCGGCGCCCGAATCGGCACCTCGGTTTCGGCGGCGGCCCGCACTACTGCATCGGCGCGCCGATGTCCCGGCTCGCCCTCACCCTGCTCTTCGAGGAACTGGTCCGCCGCTATGCGGGCTTCGAACTGACTGGGCCGCCGACACACCTGCGGTCCAACTGGATCAACGGGCTGGTGTCGCTGCCGGTCCGGCAGCTGGGAGGGAACACGGCATGCAGATGACCGGGCCGGCCGCCGCCGAGTTCGCCGATCCGGTGGACGAGATCGACCTCTACGACCCGGCGCGGTACGCCGCGCAGTCCCAGCACGGCGCCTGGCACCGGCTGCGGCGCGACCACCCGATATGGCCGCAGGAAACCTCGGACGGCATCCGGTTCTGGTCGGTGACCCGCTATCGGGACGTGGCCGCGGTGCTGATGGACGACAAGAACTTCAGCTCCGAGCACGGCACGATCCTGGCCGTGGCGGCCGGCGACAGCGCGGGCGGCAAGACCATCAACCTGATGGACCAGCCCAAGCACGCCGAGGTCCGGCTGCCGACGATGCGGCTGATGTCCACCCACACCGTGCGCAACCGCATCGACCACGTGCGGGCCCGGGTGCGACGGCTGGTGGCGGGCGTTTTCGACGCGGGCGGGACGGTGGACGTCGCGGAGCTCATGCTGCACCTGCCGATGTGCGCGGTCGGCGAGACCATCGGCCTGCCGGAATCGATCTTCGACGAGCTGCCGAGGTGGGCGATGGCCGGGGTGGCGCCGGAGGACCCGCACTACGCCGACGGCAGTCCCGCCGAGACCCTGCGCAAGGCACACCACAACCTGATCGCCGTCTTCTCCGAGCTGATCCGGTACAAGCAGGCGCACCCCGCCGACGACGTGGTCTCGGTGCTGCTCGGGCTACGCCCCGGCGGCCGGCCGATGGACGCGCACGAGGTGCTGCTGAACTGCTACAGCTTCGCGATGGGCTCGGTGACCACCACCGCACAGGTGGCCTCGCACCTGATCCTGGCGCTGGCCGAGCGGCCGGAGGCGTGGCAGCGGCTGCGCAGCACGCCCGGCCTGGTGCCGACCGCCGTCGAGGAGAGCCTGCGCTGGGCCTCGCCCACCAACCACCTGCTGCGGCGTACCAACGCTCCGGTGGAGATCGTCGGCACCCGCTTGGAGGCCGGTGAGCTGGTCGCTGCCTGGGTGGCGTCGGCGGATCGGGACGACGCGGTCTTCGCTGACCCGTACACCTTCGACCCCGGCCGCACCCCCAACCCGCACCTCGCCTTCGGTCTGGGCCCGCACCGTTGCATCGGCGGGCCGCCGGCCCAGCAGGTGCTCGGCGTGCTGCTGGAGGAGATGATCGACCGGCTGGGCGAGTTCCACGTCGCCGGGCCGATCGCCCATCTGACCTCGAACTTCATCAACGGCATCACCAGTCTGCCGGTGACCTTCGAGCCGGTCTCGGCCCGTCGGGCGGCGGTGATCACGTGAGCGACCCACAACAGGACACCGTGGTACGGCGGGAGGACCGGGAGCTGTCGTCCGACTACCGGGCGCCGGGCAGCTCACTGGAATGGGAACTGGCCCGGATGTGGAGCGAATACCTCAAGGTCGACCGGGTCGGGGTGGACGACGACTTCTTCGAGCTCGGCGGCCACTCGCTGCGGGCCGCGGACCTGCTGGTGGCCACCGAGCGCGCGATGGGCGTGCACGTGCCGGCCACGACGCTCTACCTGCGGCCCACCATCGCCGAACTGGCGGAGGCGATCGAGCAGCTCCGGGGCGGTGGATCGTGAGGCTCTCCCCGCCCGATCCGGGTCGTCCGGTCGACCTCGACGCCGATCTGACCGACCCGGCGTACTACGTCGACGGCGAACCGCACGCGGTGTGGCACGAGCTGCGCCGCACGGCTCCGGTGTCGCTCCGCCAGACCGGCGCCGGGATCGAGTACTGGTCGGTCACCCGGCACGCCGACGTCGATCGGGTGCTGCGCGACCACCGGTCGTTCACCTCAACCCGCGGCACCTTCCTGAACATGCTCGGCCGGTCCGACCCGGCGGCCGGCCGGCAACTCGCCGCCACCGACCCGCCCCGCCACACGGCGATGCGCAGCCCGCTGCACCAGACCCTGTCGCTGCGGACCACTGCCGGCGAGGATCCGATGATCCGGCAACGCGTACGGGCGCTGCTGGCGCCCGCCGTCGAGGCCGGCGAGATGGATGTCGCCGCGGTGATGTCCGGCCTGCCGGTCGCGGTGCTCGGCGGCATGATGGCGCTGCCCAGCGACGACTGGCAGCAGCTCACCGACCTGGCCGCGATGGCCGTCGCCCCGGACGAGCCCGCCCGCATGCTGCCCAAGGGCCCGCAGGCGACGCTGCAACGCGCCCACCGCGCGCTGTTCGCCTACTTCCAGGACAAGGCCCACGAGCGGCGCGAGCACCCGGGATCCGACCTGATGAGCACGCTGCTCGACCTGCGGATCGACGACCAGCCCGACCCGGGCGGCATGGTGTCCAACTGCTACAGCCTGATGGTGGGCGCTGCCACCTGGCCGCACGCCGCCGCGGCCGGGCTCTACGAACTGGCGGCGAGCGGGCGCTACGCCGAGTTCGCCGGCCGCCCCGAGCTGCTCGACCCGCTGATCGAGGAGGTTTTCCGGTGGGCCTCGCCGGCCAACCATTTCCTGCGGCACACCATGACGGAGGTCGAGCTCGGCGGGGTACGGCTGCCGGCCGGCGCGCCGGTGGTGGTCTGGCTGGGCTCGGCCAACCGGGACGCGACCGTCTTCACCGACCCGTACGCCTTCGACCCGACCCGGTGGCCCAACCGGCACCTGGCCTTCGGCAGCGGTCCGCACAACTGCCTCGGGGCACCGCTCGCTCGCCGCATGATCCGGCACGTGTTCACCGAGATGTTCGATCTGGTCACCGACGTCGCGCCGGCCGGGCCACCGAGCCACGTAGCGTCCAACTTCGTGGCCGGCTATCGGCACGCTCCGCTGAAACTAGAGGTGTCTCAGCATGGCTGACCAGATGCGGGTGACGGTCGACCCGGAACGCTGCGTCGGGTCAGCGACCTGCACGGTGGTCGCGGCCGGCCTCTTCGAACTGGACGAGCACGACCGCGCGGTGCCGCAGATCGAGGTGGTCAGCGACACCGACGTGGTCGACCAGGCGGTCCAGCTCTGTCCGACCGCGGCGATCCACCTGAGCCCGGCGGACTAGTCGCCGGTTACACCGTCGTACGCCTCGCGCAGCAGGTCGGCGTGGCCGAGGTGCCGCGCGTACTCCTCGATCAGATGCACCAGGATCCAGCGCAGCGTCGGCCCCTCGCGGTCCGGCCAGGGCCGGCCGGACATCTGGTCGAGCCCGCCGGTCGCCAGCGCGGCGGCGGTGAGCTCACGGCCCCGGGCGACCCAGTGCTCCCAGAGGGCGGTCAGTTCCTCGGGGCTGTCGTCGACGGCCGACTCCCAGGTCCAGTCGGCGTCGGTCGACCAGTTGACCGCCGCCCACGGCGGCTGTTCCTCGTGGGCGTGCAGGGTGTAGGAAAGCCAGAAGTACTCCACCCAGGCCAGGTGCTTGAGCAGCCCGCCGAGGCTGATCGGGGAGGCCACCAGGCGGGCCCGCAGGCCGTCGGCGTCGAGCCCGGTGGTCTTCCAGGCGAGCGTGGCCCGCTGGAAGTCGAGGAAACCGAGCAGCGTTTCGACCTCGTTGCCGGCGCCCGGCGGCTCGGGGCGGCCTTGATCGTCCCAAGTGGTCATGCCCTGACCGTACCGTCGGCCCGGTCGCAAGAGCATCCGACAGGCAGCACCGTGTGCCGCCGGCCGCCGACGTCCACCGCGAGGTCGGTGGGCTGACCCGCGGCGCGTCCCGGGCGACACCGGCCCGAGTGATCAGCCGGTCGCCGCCAGCGCGGAACGGATCTCATCGGCGAGCTTGCCGGCGGCGTCGTCGGCGAGCGACCAGTGCCCGGCGCCGACCTCGGCGGTGCGGAACCAGGCGCTGGTGTGGTCACCCCACAACGGCAGATCCGTTGCGTCCACGAACGGGTCGTCGGCGCCGCGCACGGCCAACACCGGGATCGGCAGCCGGGCCGGCCCGCGGAACACGTAGTCGTCGCCGAGCGCCCAATCGGCGCGCAACATCCGCTCGAGCAGCTTGCTGAAGTCCGGGTCCGCCAGCAGACCCGGTGGCGTGCCGCCCATCGACGACGTCCGGGCCAGCAGTTCCTCGGTTGGCAGCCGGCTCATCCCGGAGTCGTACATCAGGGCCGGCGGCGGGCAGTGGCAGAACACCAGCAGCCGCGGGTTGCGGCACGGCGCGTCCAGCAGCCGCCGGGCCAGCTCAAAGCTGATCAGCGCGCCGAGGCAGTGCCCCATCAACGCGTAGTCGCCCTGGAAGGCCGCGTAGCCGTCACTCGCGGCGGCCCGGTCGAAGTCGGCGACCAGAGCGCTCATCTCCCGATGCGGCTGCTCGCGGACTCGCCGCCCGTGCCCGGGCAGCACGGCCGCGGTCAGCGTCGTCCCGTCCGGCTCGAGGTGCCTGCGCAGCGCGTTGAAGACCGTGGACGCGGCACCGGTGTGCGGGAACGCGAAGATCTCGGTCCCCTCGGCCGGGACCCGGTAGGGAAACCACGAGTGGACACCAGACATGATGAGCCCTCCGCAAGACGCCGTCATCAGTTAATCGGCCGTGCGCCGGGGCCGGCGGTCCCCGCTTTCGGCGACGTCCCCGCGCCCTCCGGGTTGCCTAGCGTGGTGTCATGGCCCTGGAATCGCACCCGCAACCGACCGGTGACGAGGGCACCAGAGTGCCGCCGCGCACACCGCGCGAGCAGGCCATCGCCGACATCTGGGCGACGGCTCTGGAGCGAACGGACATCGGCGTCTACGACGACTTCTTCGAGCTGGATGGCGACTCCCTCGCGGCCATCGAAGTGATCGCGAAGATCCGCGACCGCTACGGCGTCAGCATCCCGTCGATGACCTTCTTCGAGGCTCCGACGGTCGCCGCGCTCGCCGCCGCGGTCGCCACGGGCATGCCCTCGGAACGGCTGCCGGTCACGCCCCGCGACCCGGACTCCGAGCCGGTGCTCTCCTTCGACCAGCAGCGGCTGTGGCTGGAGAACCAACTGGCGCCGGAGTCGGCCTACAACGTGCACGGCCGGCTGCGCCTCTCCGGCCCGCTGGACGTCGCGGCGCTCGACGCCTCCATCGCCGCGATCCTGCAGCGGCACGAGGCGCTGCGGTCCCGGTTCCCGCTCGTGGACGGGCGGCCCCAGCAGGTGGTCGCCGACGTCGACATGGATTGGCACATCACCGTCCGGGACGTCGGCGGCGAGCCGGGCGACCCCGCCGCGGCGGCCCGTCGGGTGGCGGACGAGGACGCGGCCACTCCCTTCGACCTGGCCGCCGGCCCGCTTTTGCGGTGCACGCTGATCCGGCTGAACGACACCGAACACGTGCTCAGCATCACCGCCCACCACATCGTCTGTGACGACTGGTCGACCGGGCTGTTCGTTCGCGAGCTGTCAGCGCTCTACCTGGTCGGTGGCGACGCCACCCGGGCCGAGCTGCCGCCGCTGCCGGTGCAGTACCGCGACTTCGCCGCGTGGCAGCGCCGGTGGCTGGTCGGCGAGGCGCTCGAGGGCCAGGTGAGCTACTGGCGCGACCACCTGACCGGTGCTCCCCCGGCCCTGAACCTGCCGACGACTCGCTGGCGGGTGCAGGCTGAGGAGGCGCGCGGCGACCGCATCCGAGCGGTGCTGTCTGAAGCGAACACCGAGGCGGTGCACCGGCTGTGCCGGCAACACCACGTCACCACCTTCATGGCGCTGCTCGCGTCGCTCGGCACCGTACTGGCCCGCTGGACCGGCGACCGGGATGTGGTGATCGGGGTGCCGATCACCGGCCGCACCGACGCCGGCACCAAGAACCTCATCGGCTTCTTCGTGAACACCCTGCCGTTGCGCATCGATCTGGCCGGCCGGCCGTCGTTCGCCGACCTGCTCGACCGGGTGCGCCGGGCCGCGCTCGGTGGCTACGAGCACGCCGACGCGCCGCTCGACCTGCTGGCGGGCCAGCTAAAGTTCACTCGAGTGCCCGGCCGTACCCCGCTCTTCCAGGTCGCGCTGAACGTGGTGGACGACATCGGCGTCGAGCCGCTCTCGGGCGTGACCACCCAGCTGCTGGACGCACCGGCCCCGCCCAGCAAGTTCGACCTGACGCTGACCGCCCGGGAGTCCGGCGGCGTGCTGCACCTGGACCTGGAGTACAACGCCGACCGCTACACCGAGCCGATGATCCGCGCGCTCTTCGAGCAGGTGCGCACCCTGCTGCCGGCCGCCGTGGCGGACCCCGGCCGGGCCGTCTTCGACTATCCGCTCACCGACGCCGAGCCGGCCGTGGCGCCCGTCCCGGCCACGCTTCCCGACCTGCGGTCCGAGCGCATCGCGGTGCTGTCGCCGCGGCCCGGGCACTGGGCGGCGGCGGACGCCTCCGGCGGGGAGGTGGTCCCGACCACGGACGCGCCGCTCGGCGACCCCGACGCCCTGCTCGCCTGGCTGCGCGACGCCGCGATCAGCGTGCTGCACGTCGACCCGCCGGTGCTGCGCGCGCTGGTTTGGCGGGCCGGTGACGCCGGGCTGCCAACCCTGCGCCACGTCTTCGTCGGCAACCACGGCGACTTCCTGGCGCACGACGTGGAGCTGGTGCGCCGGCTGTCCGCCTCGGCCGGCTGCGTCGGGCTCTACGGCGTGGACGAGCCGGACGGCCCGCTAGCCGCCTACCCGGTGCCGGACGGATGGAAGCTGGAGACCGCTCCGCTGCGCGTGCCGCTCGGCACCGAGCTGCCGGGCAGCTCCCTCCGGCAGCCGGACCGCTCCGGCCGCCCGGCCGCGGTCGGCGAGGTCGTCGAGCTGCACGCCGGCGAGCGGCGGACCGGCCACCTCGCGCGGCGCTGGGCCGACGGCACGCTCGAATTCGTCGGCACCACCGACACGGCGCCGGACGTCACCGAGACGGTCGGCACCCTGCGCGACGCCCCGGACGTCCGGGAAGCCCTGGTCACCGGGCTGGTCGCGTATGTCTGCGGGCCGCAGATCGGCACCGGCGCCGTGCACCAGCATCTGGTGACCCGGCTCCCGGAAAACCTGCTCCCCCGCCACCTGGTGGTGCTCGACCGGCTGCCGCTGACCGCAGACGGCGAATACGACCTGGCCGCCCTTCCGCAGCCCGAC
The DNA here is from genome assembly GCF_040302465.1 of Micromonospora sp. NPDC126480. NCBI lineage: Bacteria > Bacillati > Actinomycetota > Actinomycetes > Micromonosporales > Micromonosporaceae > Micromonospora > Micromonospora sp. NPDC126480. The sequence goes on along the minus strand of NZ_JBEORU010000002.1, from coordinate 115,674 downwards.
GAGAACAGCGAGGCGCTGGGCACCTATGTGCCGCCGCGCACGCCGCTGGAACGCGAGCTGACCGCGATCCTGCACGAGCTGCTCGACGTGGAGCGGATCGGCGTCTACGACAGTTTCTTCGAGCTGGGCGGCTTCTCGCTGCTGGCCACCCGACTCGTCGCCCGGGTAAGCGACGTCTACGGCGTGGAGCTACCGCTGCGCGAACTGTTCGGTTCGGCGACCGTCGACCAGCTCGCCCGGCTGGTCGTGCAGGCCCAGGCCGAGATGGTCGGCGTCGAGGACCTCGAGTCGCTGCTGGACGAGCGGATCCCGTGACCGCGGCGGACCGAGCCACGCTCGCCGACTTCCGGGCCCGGCAGGAACGCCGGCGCGCGGAGGCGTACACCCGGTTCTTCTCGCCGGTGACCGCCCGGTTCGCCGGCGCGCTCGTGCGCCGGCTCGGCCACCCGACCGGTCCGGCCCTGGACCTGGGCTGCGGCGACGGCGTGGTCACCCGGGAGCTGCGGGCAGCCGGCTGGGTGTCGCTGGCCCTGGACATCTCCCCCGAGCTGGCCGCCGCCGCGCTGGCCGGCACCGGCGGCCCGGTCGTCATCGGCGACGCCCTGCGACTGCCCCTGGCGAGCGCGAGCCTCGCCGCGGTGGCCAGCGCGTTTGTCCTGCCCCACCTCGACGACCTAAACACCGCGCTGGCCGAGACCCGCCGGGTGCTGCGCCGCGACGGCGTGCTCGCGCTGGCCGGCTGGGCGTCCGCGGCGGTCTCGCCGTTCACCGGCCTGAGCGCCGACCTGCTACGGCACCGGGCGGCCGCGACCGAAGCGCGGCTGCTGGCCGAGGCCGGCAAACGCACCGACGCGGACCACCTGGCGACCCGGCTGGCCGGGGTCGGCTTCTCCGAGGTCACCGTCGAGACGGTCACCACGGTGGTCCGGATGCCGTCGCCGGGGCACTGGTGGAAGGGCCTGGTGGGCGGCTCCTGCGGCTTCACCGAGCTGCTGCAGGTGCAGAGCCGGGAAGTGCAGCAGGCGGCCCGCGAGGCGTTCCTCGCCGAGGCCCGGGACTTCACCGTCGGCGGCGAGGAGGTCGCCGTGCCGGCCGCCGCGCTGCTGATCCGCGGCCGCGCCACCTAGCCGCCGTTGCGGACACCCAGCACGTGGTCCAGGCCCGCCCGGATCGCCGTGCCGAACTCCTCCTGCTGGTCGTGCATCGCCAGATGACCGCCCACCATCCGTTGGTGCAGGGGCGGCGCGGCGCACAGGTCGTCCCAGGCCCGCAGCGCGGGCTCCGGCACCAGCCAGTCGGCGTCGAAACCCAGCACGCAGGCCGGGACGGGCAGCGGCGGCCGCGGCCGGAAGGCGAAGCTCTGCACCACGGTCAGGTCGGCGTGCAGCGCGGTGGCGAAGAGGTCGGCCAAGCCCGGCAGCTCCAGCATCGCCGGGGAGGCGAGACCCATCGCGACCGCCTCGCGCAGGAACGTCTCGCCGGCCGGCAGGTGCGCCACCGGCGGGTGGCCGATCCCGTGATGCGGCGCCCGGGTGCCGCACACGATCAGGCCGGCAGCTGGGGTGCCGGCCTCGGTGAGCCGGGCGGCGATCTCGTACGCCAACCAGCCGCCCAAGCTGTAGCCGAGCAGCACCAGCCGGCGCGATCCCAGGGTGCCGATCGCGTCGAGCACCCCGTCGATCACCGCCTCGGCGTCGCGCAGGCAGGTCTCGCTCATCCGCCGGCCGTGCCCCGGCAGGTCGACCAGGGCGAGCGCGCAGCTGTCTGGCAGGTAGGGGTGCAGCGGGCGGAACGCACGTCCGGCGGCGCCGGCGTACGGCAGGGCGACCACCACCGCCTCGGTGCCCTCCGGGTTGAGCAGGTCGTCGAACCACCGGTTGGTTGTGATCATGTCCGCGTTTCCTCGTCGCCCAAGCACAATGACTCATTCGGCTGCATCTCGTCGTAGGCGACGACCCGCAGCTCGCTGGTGTAGCGCTGCCCGTCCGCGTCGGCGAGCCAGAGCTCGCCCGGCGCGGGCAGCATCTCGGTGAAGGTGGCCGCCGCCGCGTCACCGTGCTCCGCCCGGCTGCGCCGCACGCCCCTGGCCAGGTTGCGCAGCGACAGCGGCGCGTCCCGGTCGACCAGGTAAGGCTTGGGCTGGTCGGCGGTCTTGACGAAGACGAACCGCGGCATCCCCCGCTCGATCAGCCACTGTCGCAGCTCGCGGTGCCGGTAATCGGCGTTCTCGGGCGTCGGGATGCCAGCGAGTGGCACGTGCCAGGTCTCTCGGGCGATGACCACCTCGTCGAGCATCAGCCGCGGTTGGTGCCCGTCCGGGTCGCGCACCCGGAACCGGTTGACCACCAGCGCGGTGAGGAACTCACCGAGGACCTCGAGCAGCCGGGCCGGACGGCCACCGGCCGCCGGTCGGACGACCAGCCGGCGGTCCTCCTCGGTGACCAGCAGGCCGGCCCCGGGCAGCGGATCGACGTCCTCCGGGTGTCCCTCGTCGGCGGTGTACGACCAGTAGGTGTAGTGGCTCGGCAGATCCATCGCGGGCGGCGGATAGGTGCGCGAGGTGACCGCCGGCGCGTCCGGCGGGTAAACCGGCACGAACCGCCCGCCGGCGAAGTCGGCCGCGGTGGCGTCGAGCAGCTCCGCGCGGTCGTCGGCCTGGGTGAGGAAGGCCCGGTTCTCCATCGTGTTCAGCGCCAGGTGCAGCTCGCCGAGCACCCACTGCGGCCGGCCGCCCGCCGGATCGGCGCGCAGTAGCAGGTCGGGGCTGTGCTGACGGCCGGCTCGCCAGGCCACCGGCCCGGCCGGGAAGACCGCCCGCACCAGCGGCGCCACGACGGCGCTGGACATCCGCGCCGGGGCGCCCCGGGCGGTGGACAGCAGCTCGCGCCAGCGCTCGCGGAAGTCGTCGCCGACCCGGTCGGCGGCCGTGCCCGGCATGCCGTTGAGCACGTCGCCGGCGGCCAGCACGAGGTCGCACAGGGCAACCGGGCCACCGGCGCGGTCCCGCAGCGACCGGTATCGCCGGGTGAGGTCGCGCTCGACCTCGACGCTGATCTCGGCGAGCAGCCAGCGCGCGGTGTCCAGCATCAGGGCCAGCGGGGTGCGCAGGTCGTCGAGCAGGTCGGCGCCGATGGTGACGTCGAGGTCCCGGCGGCAGTCCTCGTACACCATGGCCCGGCCCAGCGGGGTGCCCGGCTTGTCGCGGTGGCCGGCCTGCCCAGTGATGGCGCCAAACGTCTCCGCCAGCCGGTCGAGGGCGTCCAACAGCGCGGGCGGGTCGCCGACCGCGGCGGCCACCGCGGCGACCGAGCGGTCCAGCTCGTCGAGCCGCCCGGTGAGTTCCGCGCGCAGGTCCGGGTCGGTGATGCCGGCGACGTGCCGGCGCAGGTCGCGTTCGGGGTGTTCCTGCACCGGAATCGGCAGGCCGGCGAGAACGACACCGCGGGCGATCAGCCGGTCCAGGGCCGCGGCGGCCCCGGCACAGGTGTCGACCAGCTCACCGACCCGGCGGGGCTGGGTCAGCGCGGCCGCGACGACGGCCTCGGCGCCGGTCAGTTCCTCCGGCCGCGACCTGGGGCGACGCAGCACGCCACCGGTCAGGTCGCACACCGGGTTGCGGCGAACGATCAGGTGGGCGGCCGCCCGCGGGTCGGCCGCGAACGCCCGAGCCACCGCGTCGACCGCCCACGTCTCCCGATAGACCGACCGGCTGCGCAGGCCTCCGGAGCCAGTCATCGTCAGGCCGGAGCGCTCATCGACGAACCGCGCCCAGGCGACCGGCCCGAAAAAGCCGATGGTCTCGTTCTTGGCGCAGTACCGCTGGGCGAGGAAGGCGACCAGCGCCTCCCGCTGGTCCCGCCGGGAGAGCCGGCCGTCCGGGTCGGCCGCGAAGCGGCCCAGCCAGTTGCGCACCACAGCCGGGTTCTGCCAGGTGACCGCCTCGACGAAGATCGGCCGGGCAGCGAGCGCCCGCACCGCGGCGGCGGACACGGCGCGGGCCTCCTCCTCGCTGGCGGCATCCGGGTCCGGCGGGACGAAAGCGTCCAGCCAGGACACCGGCATCCCGGTGCCACGCACGGCGCTCAGCCGCCACAGCGACCAGTCGCCGGCCAGCGGCACCCGGTGCACTGCCACGGCTTCGCCGGCCGGCCCCGGCAGCGTCGGAACGGCGGCGGTCCGCATCGATGCTCAGTCCTCCACCTGCCGCCGGAGCAGGACGGTGAGTTGCTCAAGCGTGGGCGCGTCGAAGAGCAGCCCGATGTTGAGCTCGACGCCGAACACGTCGCGGACCCGCGACATCAGCTCCACCGCGGACAGCGAGTTGCCGCCCAACTCGAAGAAGTCGTCGTCGACCGCGATGTCGTCGATGCCCAGCGTCTCGGTCCAGAGCACACGCAGCCGGTCGAGCATCGGGGCCTTGCCCACAGCCACCGGCGCGGGCGGCGCAGCGGGCTCGGCCGGCGGCGCCGGTACGGGCTCGACCAGGCGCACGAGCGCCGGCGGCAAAGCCACCGGCCCGGCGGCGGCCGCGGGAGCCGCAACGGGTGACATCCCGCTACCACCTGGCTCGCTGAGCGGCACCGGCCGGCCGTCGACGAACGGTCGCACCAGGACCCGCTCCGGGGTCGGCGCGGAGAGCAGGGTGAAGACGAGGTCGACGCCGACCGCGGGCGGGATGCCGATGGCGCCGTCCGGCCGCGATCCGGCCTCGGGCGCGACCGTGTCCGCCTCGACCTCGGCCTCGTCCGCGCCGACCTCCGCGTCGCCCAGAGACGGTCCGTCGACCCGCCGCATCGTGAAGCCGTCGATGTGCACCAGGACCCGGCCGTCCGGGTCGAACAGGTCGATGTCGGCGACGAGCAGCCCGTTCGCCACTTTCCGGCGGTGGATGTGCGCAATCAGCTCGGCGGGCAGCCAGCCGTGCACGACCATCCGGCGGTAGAGGAACGGGACGTGGAACGGCTCGGTCTCGTCGCGGGCCGAGCCGGTCGCGCAGTCGAGCAGCGCCGGGTGCAGCGGGTGCACGTCGAGATCGGCCTCGAAGGCCGCTGGCAGCCGCACGGAGACGAGCCGTTCCTCGCCCCGGGCGAGCAGCTCGGTGATGCCGCGCCAGCGGGGGCCGAGCCGGAACAGCCGGCCGGGCTCGCCGGTGTCCGGCAGCGGCCGCGGCTCGGTATCCCGGCGCAGCGCCTCGAGATCCGCCTTGTCGGCGGCCACCGCCTGTCGCGCGATCCGGCCGGTGACATGCCGCACCCAACCGGCGCCGGCCCGATCGGCCGGCCGGGACAGCAGCGCCCAGGAGTGCGTGTCGCCATCGGCCACGAAATCGATCCGGACCCGCCGGGCGGCCCTCGCGACGAGCGGGACCGAGAACGCGACGTCCGAGATCACCACGGCCAGCGACTCGTCGTCGGCCGGCAGGCGCTCGTGGAAGGCGCGCAGCATCAGGTCGAGGCAGGCGGTGCCGGGCAGCAGCGGCCGTCCGTCGAGCCGGTGTTCGTCCAGGGCCCAGGTGCCGGCGTCGTCGAGTGTGGTCTCCCAGCGGACCACACCGGTGGGCTCGGGCGGGGGCGGCGGGGCGGCCGCCATGCCCACGTCCGCCCAGCTCGGAAAGCCGATGCTGAGCACCCGCCCGGCCGGCAGCCCGGTGTCGCGTGCATAGAGGTCGAGCACGGCGTTGGCTGCGGCATAGTCACCGCTGCCGGCCAGCCCGTCGGCTGCGGCGCGGCTGGAGAAGAGCACGGCGAAGTCGAGCTCCGGGCGACCGGCCAGCGCCTCGGCGAGGGCGTACGTGCCCTGCACCTTGGGCCGCAGCACCTCGGCCATCTGCTCGGGCCGGCGCACCTGCAGCATGCCGTCGCCGGCCACCCCGGCCAGGTGCAGCAGGCCGTTGACCGGACCGAAGTGGGCAGTGACGACGTCGAGTGCCCGGCGCACCTGGCGCAGGTCGCCGACGTCGCAGCGCAGCAGCCGCACCTCGGCGCCGAGAGCCGTGGCGTCGGCGACCGCGGCCGGCTCCGCCCCCTTGTCCGGCACGTGCCGGCCCAGCAGTGCAATCCGCGGGCTCGTTCCGGTGGCGGCCAGCCCGCGCATCATCTCCAAGCCGAGACCGCCAAGCCCACCGGTGATGACATAGACGCCGCGGTGCCGGATGACCGGCTGCGGCCCGGGTGTGACCCACAGCGGCACCTCGCGCGGCACCCACCGGCGCCGGCCGCGCAGCGCGACCACGAGGTCGTCGCAGGCCCGGTTCAGCTCGTCGCGCAGCTGCTCGACCGGAGTGTTGCCGGCGATGTCGATCAGCCGGCAGGACAGCCAGGGCACCTCCTTGGCGAGACTCCGCACGAGCCCGTGCAGCGTCGCCTTCACCGGCTCCAGGGGGTCCGAGCCGGACACGTCCGCCGAGCCGGTCGCCACGGTCAGCAGTTCCGGGAGCTTGTTGGAGGCGCCGGTGCGCAGGCCGTGTCGGATGAGCGCGTGCAGGGTGTTGGCCGAGCGGTCGAGCTGCTCGCCGAGGGTGTCCGCGGAGACCGGCTCCCAGGTGGCGGCGGCGCTCGCGTGCACCAGCAGGTCGGGCCGGACCCCGCGGGCGGCGAGCTCGTCGAACATCCGGGCCACGTCCTCGGCGGAGCCGTCGCGCAAGCTGAACTCGTCGCCGTGGGCGTGATAGTCGCTGCCCGGCCGGGCCCGCACGGTCCGCAGCCCAGCCTGGTGCAGGGCGAGCACGATGTCGAGCGCCCGGTCCTTGGCGAGCGGCAGCAGCACCACCGCGGTGCGGCCCCGGTTGTCGCCGGTCACCGGGCCGCCCGGGGCGGGCCGCCACTCCTCGGTGGAGAAAGGGGTGACCGGAGCCTGCGGTTCCGCCTGCGGCGCCTGGACCACCGGCTCGGGGGTCGGTGGCGCGGCCTGCGGCGCCGGTGGGTCGATCCAGTACCGCTGACGGCGGTACGCATAACCAGGCACCGCCACCCGCTGCCGCAACGGCGCCTGGCCGAGCGCCTCCCAGCCGATGTCGTGGCCCTCGGCCCACAGCAGGGCGGCGGCTTCGAGCATCGTGGTGGTGTCGTCGCCGTCGGTTCCGGCCAGCGGCAGCGTGGGCACGGCGACGAAGGCGCCCTGGCGCACCCGTGGGTGCCGGCGGGCGAGCCCGGTCAGCACCTGACCCGGGCCGCTTTCCAGCAGCACGCCCGTGCCGGTCTCCAGCAGCCCGTCGAGGGCGGCGCCGAAGCGCACCGGACCGACCAACTGGCCGGCCCAGAAGGACGGATCGGCGGCCTGCTCCGCGGTGATCGGGCGGCCGGTGGCCGCGGAGTACACGGTGATCACCGGAGCGGCCGGCGTGACATCGGCGAAAGCCTGCGCGAACGCGTTCGCGGCGTCGCCGAGCAGCGGCGTGTGGAAGGCGTCGGAGGTCTCCAGGCGCCGGGTGCGCAGGCCCCGGTCGCCGAGCGCCGCGGCGGCGCGGTCCAGAGCGTCGTGCGGGCCGGCCAGCACCACCTGGTCGGGCCCGTTGACCACGGCGACCGTGACGTCGGCCGGCAGGTCGCCAACCTGCTCCTCGGCGGCGGCGACGGCGAGCATGCCGCCGCCGGCCGGGTGGTCGTGCATCGCCCGGGCCCGGGCGAGCACCAGCTTGGCGCCGTCGGCGGGGGTGAAGACACCGGCGACCGTGGCGGCCACGAGCTCGCCGACGCTGTGCCCGAGCAGGGCCGCTGGCCGCACACCAGTGGACTGCCAGAGGTTGCCCAGCGCGGCCTCGACCGCGAACAGCAGGGGCTGGGCCTGCCGGGTGTCGGTGATGTCCAGGTCGGACTCGCCGAGCCAACACGCCCGCAGCTCACGGCCGGTGTCGCCGAAGAGATCGAACCAGCCGTCCAGGGTGGTGGCGAAGGAGGGCACCCGGAGATAGAGGTCGTGCGCCATTCGGATGTGCTGGGAGCCCTGGCCCGGCAGGAGCAGGCTGACCGGGCGGGCCGGGGCGGCGGTGGTGCGGCCGGTGTGGATCCGTCGCGGGTCGGACTCGCGCAGCACGGTCGCGGCGTCGTGCGCGGAGGTGCACACGACGGCGGCCCGCACCGGGTGCCGGGCCCGCCCGTGCTGCAGGGTGGCCACGGCGTCCGCGAACAGCGCCTCGCCGCGGGCGGTGAAGTAGTGCGCGAGCGGCGCCCGAGCCGCTTGCTCCGCGTCGGCGGTCAGGCCCGACCACACGATGACGCGGCGTCGCTCGTCGTGCGGCTCGAACCGCTGTGCCGGCGGCTCCTCCAGGACGACGTGCACGTTGGATCCGCCGATGCCCATCGAGCTGACGCCCGCCCGGCGCGGGCGCTCCGGGTCGCGCGGCCACGCGGTGAGGGCGTCCTGCACCCGGAACGGGGTCTCCTCGATCTTCAGCCGTGGGTTGGGGGCGGTGAAGTTGATGCTCGGCGGCAGCTGCTCACGTTCCAGCGCCAGCACGGCCTTGACCAGCCCGGCGATCCCGGCCACCGGGCCGAGATGGCCGACGTTGCCCTTCACCGAGCCGAGCGCGCACCGACCCGGCGGTAGCGGGCCGCCGGCCAGCCGGGTGTACGCCTCGGTCAGCGCCGCCACCTCGATCGGGTCACCGAGCGCCGTCCCGGTGCCGTGCGCCTCGACGTACGAGATGTCCTCGGGGCGTACCCCGGCAAGCGCCATCGCCTCCATGATCACCGCGGTCTGCCCGGCCTTGCTCGGTGCGCCGAAGCTGACCTTGTCGGCCCCGTCGTTGTTCAGCGCGATGCCGCGGATGACGGCACGCACCTGGTCGCCGGCCTCGATCGCGTCGTCCAGCCGCTTGACGATCACCGCACAGGCACCGCTGCCGAACACCGTGCCGCTGGCCGCCGAGTCGAACGGTCGGCAGTGCCCGTCGCGGGACCGCACGCCGCCCGGCGCCCACAAATAGCCGTGCCCGTAGGGAAACTCGATGTCCGCACCGCCCACCACGGCGACGTCGCAATCCCCGATGCGCAGCGACTGGCAGGCAAGGTGCAGCGCGACGAGGGTGCTCGAACAGGCCGTCAGCACGGTCACGCTGGGCCCACGCAGATCCAGCTTGTACGACGTGGTGGTGGCGACGTAGTCACCGTGGTTGAGCGTCACGATGCCGGACAGCGCCGAGTTGGCGATCTCCGGGTGCCGCAGGAGGTGCTGCTCGGCGTAGTGCGCCGGCCCGGCGGAGGCGAACACACCGACGCCATCGCGCAGGGTCCCCGGGTCATAGCCGGCGTTCTCGATCGCCGAGTGGGCCATCTCCAGGAACAGCCGGATCTGCGGGTCGCACAGCTCGGCCTCGCGCGGCGTCATCCGGAACAGCTGCGCGTCGAAGTACTCGGCCTCGGGCATCATCGACGCGGTCTTCACATAGGCCGGGTCGGCGATCAGCTCCTCGGCGACGCCGCTGGCCCGCAGCTCCTCGTCGGTGCGCTCGGTCACCGACTCCCGGCCGCGGACGAGGTTGAGCCAGAACTCCTCGACATCGCGGGCGCCAGGCACCCTGGCGGCCACCCCGACCACGGCGATCGCATCGTCCGAGTCCAGCACCGTTACCTCCTCCGAGTCGGTCATCGCGCGCCCTGCCGGACCAGGACCGCGGCAAGTTCGCCGAGGGTCGGCGACTCGAACAGGGCCCCGATGCTCACCTCGATCGCGAACGTGTCGCGGATGCGGCCGACGAGCCCCACGCCCATCAGCGAGTCGCCGCCGAGGGCGAAGAAGTCGTCCTCCGGACTGATCCCCGTTCGGCCGAGCACCTGCGTCCAGAGCTCGGCGAGCCGGTCCTGCACGGCGCCGCCGTCGGTCGCAGCCACGGTCGCGACCGCCGCCTCCACCGGCTCCGCCGCCGGCGCGGTCGGGGCTGCGACGGCGGAGACCAGCGGCTCGTCCGGCGGCACCGGCCGTCCATCGCGATGCGGCAGCACCGCCACCTGGGCCGGCCCGCCCGCGGCCAGCAGCCGCAGCAGCAACCGCACGCCGTCGTCCGGGGACAGACCCTCACCGGACGGCACCTCGGCGGGAGCCGAAGCGGGATCGGAAGCGGGATCGACGACCGGCGGTCGCAGCCGGAAGCCGACCACCTCGGTCACCACCGTGCCGTCGTCTGCGACGAGTTGCACGTCCGCGACGAGGTCTGTGCCGGGACGCTGTCGCAGCCGGCAGAACACCCGCCCGGGCACCGGCGACCACCAGGTCATCCGCTCGTAGTGGAAGGGCAGCACCAGCTCGTCCGGCCGACGGCGGCGCAGCAGCCCAGTACCGACGTCCACCAGCGATGGATGCACCGCCCGCCCGGCGGCCTCACCGCGGAACGGCTCGGACAGCTCCAGCTCGGCGACGATCGTGTCGGCGGACTCCCAGAGCCGACGCACGCACCGCCACCGCGGGCCGAACACCATCGTGGCGCCCGGCTCGGGCAGCATGGTCGGCGGCGTGGTCTCGGCCATCCCGGCGGGCAGCTCGGCGACGTCGGCGACCGGCGCCGGCTTGTCGGCCGGGGTGATCCGGAACGAGGTGTGCTCGTACTCGTCCACGTCCGCCCCGCGCACGTGCACGCGCACCCGCCAGGCCCGGTCGCCGTCCGGCTCCACGGTAGTCCGCAACCGCCGCGGAGCGTCCGCGACCAGCGGCCGCAGGAACATGACGTCGGTCAGCGTCACCGGGCCCGCGAGCTCGGGCACCAGCTCCGGCAGGGCCCGCAGCACCAGGTCGAGGGTGCCGGTGCCGGGCATTACCGCTGCGTCCTTGATGCGGTGCTCGTCGAGCTCCCAGTGGGTGGCGGCCGCGACGACCGTCTCGTGGGTGAGCACCGAGGCCGCCGCGGAGGTGGCGGCGCGCAGCCGGTCGGTGAGCCGGTCGACGACGCCGCCGGCGGCCATGCCGACCGTCGTCCACGGCGGCCAGTCGATGCTCCGCCAGCCGGGTTGCCCGGCGCAGAAGGCGTCGAGGAAGGCATTCGCGGCGGCGTAGTCACCGTTGCCGATCATGCCGGTCAGCGCGGCGCGGCTGGAGAAGCAGACCACGAAGTCGATCGGCGGGTGACCGGCCAGCGCGGCGGCCAGTGCGAGTGTGCCGTGCACCTTGGGCCGCAGCACGTCGGCGGCGTCGGCCCGGTCGCGCATCTGCAGCATCCCGCCACCGGCCAGTCCGGCCAGATGCAGCACTCCGCTGATCGGCCCGAGCGTCTCGGCGACCTCGTCCAACGCCTTACGCAGCTGCGGCCCGTCGGCCACGTCGGCGGCCACCACCGTCGCCTGGGCGCCCATAGCCTCGATCTCGGCGAGGTCGTCGGCGACGTCCCGGACGGTTCGGGCGAGCAGGGCCAGCCGCGGTCGGCGGCCGGTCGCGGCGAGGCCCTTGGCCACGGCCAGGCCCAGGCCGCCGAGGCCGCCGGTGATCAGATAGACGCCACCGCGCCGGATCGCCGGCTCGTCGTCGGTCCCGGGCCACGGCCGCTGCACCGGCGTCCAGCGGCGGCTGCCGCGCAGTGCGACGAGCCGGTCGGGGGCACCGGAGAGCAGCTCGGCGACCAGCATGTCCTCGGCCCGCACCGGCCCGGTGTCGATCACCCGACAGCCCGCCCCGGCGGTCTCCATCGCATAGGTTCGTGCGGCGGCCACCAGCGCGGCCCGGCACGGGATCAACGGCTCGCCGCCCGAGACGTCCACCGCGCCGCTGGTGAGCACGATCAGCTCGGGCAGTCGGCCGTCGACCGGCTCGCGCGCGGCGGTGCGCACCAGGTCCAGAAGGGCGAAGACGGTCAGGTCAAGCTCGTCGTCCACGGCGTCTCGGTCGGCGGCGAGCGGCCCGGCGCCCCAGGCGTGCACCAGGGTGGCCGGCGCCCGGCCGCTCGCGGTCAGCCGGTCCAGCACCCAGGCGAGGTCGTCAGCGAGGTGCCGGGGACGCACCACGAACGCTCCGGCCCGCTCATCGCGTGCTGTGCCCGGGCGCACCCGGACCACACGATGGCCGGCCTGCTGCAGCGCAGCGACGTAGGGCGTGGCGGAGGCGGGGTCGGCGGGAACCAGCGCCAGGGTGGTGCCGGTCGGCCGGGTCCGGCCGGCCGGCGGTGGGGTTTCGACCCAGCCGGGCACTGCGAACGGCCCGATCTCCGCCGGTCCCGGCTGTTCCGGCGGCGAAGCGGGTGTCGCAGCCACGGGGGCCGCCGCGGCGGCCGGGGCCGGGTCCACCCAGTAGCGGGCACGCTGAAACCGGTAGCCGGGCAGCGGGACACGTTGCGGGGCCTCGTCGCGGTAGACCCGCGGCCAGTCCACCGGTGCGCCGCTCAGCCACAGCTCGGCCAGGCCGTCCAGGATGGTCCGCTCCTCATACCGTGGGTCCGGCTGCCTGCCCGGCCGGGGCAACGACGCGAGGACCCGCCACGCGCCGGCGACCGCCGGGTGACGCTGGACCAGGCCGCTGAGCGTCCGGCCGGGGCCCACCTCGAGCACGAACCGCCCCTCGGTGCCGGCCACGGCGGCGCCCACGGCGTCGGCGAAAAGCACCGGCTCGGCGATCTGCCGGGCCCAGAAGGCCGGGTCGACGGCCTCATCGTCGCTGAGCCGCCGCCCGGTCACGGCGGAGAAGACCGGGATCGCCGGCGGGTGCAGCCGAACCCCCTCGAACACGGCCAGGAACTCGTCGACCGCGGGCGCCATCGCCGGACTGTGGAAGGCATGCGAGGTGCGTAGCGGCTGGGTAGCGACGCCAGCCTCGGCGAACAGCGCGGCGGCCGCCGTCACCGCCTCGTCCGGACCGGCGACGACAACCTGCTCGGCGGCGTTGACCGCGGCCACCGTGACGGCCGGATCGTCGCCCAACAGGTCCCGCACCCGGTCTGGGGTGGCCGCCACGACCAGCATCGAGCCGCGCGGCTGCGCCTGCATGACCTGGCCGCGCGCGGCCACCAACCGCAGCGCGTCCTCGAGTTCGAACACGCCCGCGACGGTGGCCGCGACGAGTTCGCCGACGCTGTGCCCGAGCAGGCCGGCGGGCCGGATGCCCCAGTCCGACCACTGCCGTGCCAGCGCGTACTCGATGGTGAACAGCAGCGGCTGCGCGTTCGCCGTCTCGTAGAGCGCATCCCCGGGCTGCTCGTCCTGCCACAGCGGGTAGAGGTCAAGGCCGTGCCGGTCCAGCACCTCCAGACAGGTGTCCACCGTCTCGGTGAAGACCCGGTGGCTGCCGACCAGCCCGGCCGCCATCCGCACGTGCTGCGCGGCCTGCCCGGGGAAGGTGAACAGCACCCCGGGCGGCTCGTCGCCGGAGACCTCGCCGGTGAGCACCTTGCCGTCGGCGGAGAGCTGCCGGGCGGCGTCGCGCGGGTCGGTGCAGATCGCGGCCCCGCGCAGCGCGAACTCGCCGCGGCTGTGCTGCAGGGTGGCCACCGCGCTGGCGAACTCGTCGTCGCGGCCGGCGGCGAAGTAGTCGGCCAGGGCCGCTCGGTTGGCGGCGCGGGCGGCAGCGTCCCGGCCCGACCAGACCACGATCCGGGGGCGGTTCAGGTGCGGGGTGTGCGCCGGCGCCGGGCCCTCCTCGAGCACCAGGTGGAAGTTGGTGCCACCGATGCCAAGCGACGTCAGGCCGGCGCGACGCACGCGGTTCGTCGTACGCGGCCAAGGGTTGATCGTGTCGTTGACGCGCAGCGGGCTGCGCTCGATCTCCAGCCGCGGATTGGCCCGGGCGACGTTGATGGTCGGCGGCAGTTGCTCGTTCTTCAGGGCGAGGAGCAGCTTGAGCAGGCCGGCCATACCCGCGGCCGCCGCGCCGTGTCCGATGTTCGACTTCACCGAGCCGACCGGGATCGCGCCGTCGGCTAGCCGGCCGTCGAGCCGGCTATACGCCGCGGCCAGCGCCTTGACCTCGATCGGATCGCCGATCGGGGTACCGGTCGCGTGCATCTCGACGCAGTCGATGTCGGCCGGGCCGAAACCGGACAGCGCCATACCGTCGACCACCGCGTTGGTCACCCCGCGCATGCTCGGCGCGCTGAAGCTGACCTTGTCCGAGCCGTCGTTGTTGGCGCCGATGCCCCGGATGACGCCCAGGATGTGGTCGCCGTCCGCGATCGAGTCGCCGAGCCGCTTCAGCATCACGGCGCCGGCCCCACTGGAGAAGAGGGTGCCGGTGGCGCCCGCGTCGAAGGCCCGCACGACCCCGTCCGGTGAGCGCACGTCGCCGGGGCTCCAGCGATAACCGACGTGATAGGGAATGACCGCGTGCACCGCCCCGGCGATCGCCACGTCGCACTCGCCGACGTGCAGCGACCGGCAGCCCATCAAAATCGTGGCAAGCGAGCTGGAGCACGCGGTGAGCACGGCCATGCTCGGCCCGCGGAAATCGAACTTGTAGGAGGCCAGCGTGGCCAGGTAGTCGATGTTGTTCAGCACGGCGAGCCCGAAGATGTCGGCGCCCAGGTTGTATTCCGGGTTGGTCAGCACGTTGTAGTCGCCGTAGCGGGCCGGCGCCGACGCGCCGTAGACGGCCACCTCGTGCCCGAGGGTGGACGGGTGATAGCCGGCGTTCTCGATCGCCTCGTAGGTCAACTCGAGGAAGAGCCGCTGCTGCGGGTCGCAGACCGCAGCCTCGCGCGGCGTCATCCGGAAGAAGTCCGGATCGAACTCGTCGAAGCCGGGTACCAGGCCCGCCCGCTTCACGTAGGACGGGTCGGCGATCTGCTGGAGGGTGGCACCGGCAGACAGCAACTCGTCGTCGCTCAGTGACGAGATGCAGTCACGGCCGGCGATCAGATTGTTCCAGTACTCGTGCACGTCGCGGGCGCCGGGCAGTCGCGCGGCCATCCCGACGATGGCGATCGGCTCGAACAGATCACTCATCGTTGGTCACTCTCGCCGTGGAGTCGTCGGCGCATCTCGCGCCAGGTCTCGCCGGTCCGGCGGCGCTGGTCGACGCCGGTGCCGTCCGCCGTGTGCCCGGCGGCCAGGTGATGGCGCAGGGCGCGCAGGTTCGGATACGCGAACATCGCGGTGACCGGAAACGGGTCGGTCACCCCCGCCGTGCTGGCGGCGTGCACCCGCACCAGGTCGGAGGAGCCCAGGCCGGCGTCGAAGAAGTTTTCGTTCTCGCCGAGCGGCCGCCCCACGGCGTCGCTCACCGCCCGCTGGATCGCCGCGAGCACGTCCTCGGCGGCGGCCGGCAGGTCCGTCCCGCGGTCTGGTGCGACAGGCACGGTCGGGTCGGCGAGCCGCGCCGCGGGCCGCACCGGCGGTGCCTCCTCGCCGGCGAGCCGGGCCGTGATGCAGGCCGCCACCCCGGCCGGGTCCTCGTCGATCAGCCAGTGGCCGGCGTCCAGCTCGTACAGCGCGGGCCGCGTGCCGGTCTGCCGGCGCCAGCCGACGAGCGCGCCGGTGATCAGCTCGGGGTCGTCGCGGCCGTAGAGCACGCTGACCGGCACGCCGAGCGGCGGGGCCCGGTCCGGCCGATAGCCGGCGTACAGCGCGAAGTCGGCCCGAATCGCGTCCTCCAGCAGCGGGCGCAGGTCCCGTCGCTCGGCCAGCTCCGGTGCGACGCCGCCCTGGGCGAGCACCACGTCCCAGAACCGATCGCTCGGCAGCGTGTGCAGGCGGTGGGGAATGCCGGCGACATCCGGCGCGGCGTAGGAGCCGACGAACAGGTGCGTCGGCTTGCTGCGGCGGGCGGCCAGGAAGGCCAGCAGCGCGCCGCCACAGAAGCCGAACAGCGCGTACTCCCCCGCTGTCGCGGTCAGATCGGCGGCGATCTCGTCGAGCAACGGCTCGAGGTCGGTGCGCGGCGGCTCGGCGATGCGGGCCTGACGGCCGGGCAGGTGCAGCGCCCACGGCTCGACCGACGCGGGCAGGGCGGCGGCGAGCGCACCGAGCGCCCCGGGCCCGCCGCCGGCGTGCGGGAAGACGTACAGCCGGGTGGCGCTCTCCCTGCTCAGGCCCGGTCCGACGCGGACGAACCACCCGCCTGGGGTGGTCGCTGGCATGTTCTGGGTCACGGGCGGGACTCCTCGGCCAGGCGGGCGGACAGCTGCCGCGGGGTTGGATGGTCGAAGACCAGCCGGACCGCGACGTCGGTCCCGGCGATCTCGGCGGCCCGGGCTGCCAGCCGCACGGCCAGCAGCGAGTGCCCCCCGTGCAGGAAGAAGTGGTCGTGCTCGCCCAGCGCGGGCCGGCCCAGGATGTCGCGCCACAGGGTGACCAGCTTCGCGGTGAGCTCGGGGCGGCGGTCGGGGCCGCGGTCGGCTGCGGCGGCGGTGGCCGGGCCGGTCACCTCCATCGCGGCCAGGGCGGCCAGGTCGCGCTTGCCGTTCGGGCTCACCGGCAGCTCGGGCAGCACGGTGATGCGCGACGGCAGCGAATAGGCGGGCAGGATGTCGCGCAGGTGAGGCCAGATGCGCTCGGGCAGGCCGTCTGCCGACGTCAGACCGGCGGCGGTGACGAAGGCGCGCAGCTCCGCTCCGGCCTGCGGGTCACCGACGATCACCACCGCTGCCTCCGCCACCTCGTCGTGGGCCTGCAACACGGCCTCGATCTCGGGCAGCTCGATGCGGTGGCCGCGCAGCTTGACCTGCCGGTCGTTGCGGCCGAACAGCTCCAGGGTGCCGTCGGCGCGCCAGCGGGCCAGGTCGCCGGTGCGGTAGTACCGGTCCGCGCCAGCGCCGGGAAACCGTTGCGCGGTCAGCTCGGGCCGGCCGAGATATCCGGCGCTCACCCCGGTACCGCCGATGCACAACTCGCCGAGCAGCCCGGGCGCCAGGGATGCGCCGTGCTGGTCGGCGACGAAGACGTGCGTGTTGGCGATCGGCCGGCCGATCGGTACCGTGCCGGTGACCCTGGCGTCGACCTCCGCGGCGGTCGACCAGATGGTGGTCTCGGTGGGGCCGTAGACGTTGAGCAGGCGGCACCCGGTGGCTACCAGGTCGCGGGCGAGCTCGGCGGACATCGGCTCGCCGCCGCACAGTACCGTGCGGCCGCGTAGCTCGTCGCCGGTGACCTCGGCGACGGCGAGCCGCCAAAAGGTCGGGGTCGCCTGCACGACCACGACGTCGTGCCGGGCCACCAGGTCGAGCAGGTCACGTGGCCGGGTCTGGGTGGTACGACCGGCGGCGACGACCGAGCCGCCGAGGCTCAGCGGCAGAAAGACCTCGAGGGCGGAGATGTCGAAGGCCGTGGTCGTCGACCACAGCACCGGGTCGGCGCCGGTGACGCCGAGCCGGTCGGCGAAGTCGGCCACGACGTTGGCCAGGTTGCGATGGGTGACGACCACGCCGCGCGGCTGTCCCGTCGAGCCGGACGTGTAGATGACGTATGCCGAGTCGTCCAGACCGGACAGTGTTGGCTCGATCGGGTCGCCGGCGGTCAGGTCCGTCTCGGTGAGCACGGCGATGCCGCCGGGCCGGTCGGCGTCGGACTCGGTGATCAGCACCCGCACGCCCGCGTCGGTCAGCTGGGCCACCATGCGCGCCTCGGGCTGTCCGACGGCCATCGGCAGGTAACAGGCACCCGCCCCCCACACGCCCAGCATTGCCGCGGCCATCGTGAAGCCGCGCGGCAGGGCGACGCCGACGGTGTCGCCGGGGCCCACGCCCGCCTCGCGCAGCCGGCCCGAGATCCGTCCCGCTGCCGCCCGGAGCTCGCCGTACGAATACTCCCGCCCGTCCTCGATGAGCGCCGTCGCCGCCGGGTCCCGCTCGGCGTGCCCGATGAACCGCCGTGCCACGGACGTGTCGCCGAACCCGGGCCGCAGGGTGTCGTTGGCGGCGGCGAGCAGCCGCTCCTCCGCGTCGGTGGTCATCGCCAGCTCGCGGATCGGCCGGTGCGGGTCGGCCGACGCCCGCCGGATCAGCGCCGCCATCCGCTCCAGCAGTGCTGCTATCTCAGCACGGTCGTGCACGTCGGTGCCGTACGTGGTGATCGTCTCCGGCGTCTGCCCGCCGCCGATCACCACGAGCTGGATGTCGAGCTGCGTCGCCGTGCGCAGCAGCGGGACGGCCCGCAGAGGTTCCCCTCCGAGGCTCACGTTCGTGTCGTGCCAGGGCCGGTAGTTGTACATGTAGCGGAACAGCGGCACCCGCCAGTCTCCGGACCGGTGCCCGATCTCGGCGAGCAGGTCCTCGGTGGAGGCGGAGGCGTGCTGCGCGCCGGCCAGGAAGGCCTCGCGCACCCGCCGGGCCAAGGCCGCGAAGCCCTCGTCCGGGTCGATGACGACCCTCAGCGGCATGGTGCTGGCCCGGAAGCCGACCCCCTTGGCCTGGCGGTCGCGGCCGACGGTGACGGGTACCCCCACCACCAGGTCGGTCCCGGCCCCGTGGCGGAACAGGGTCAGGTAGAACGCGGTGAGCAGCACCAGGTTTTCGGTGGTGCCGAGCGCTTTGCGCAGGGCGCCGACGGCGGCCATGGTCGGCGGCGCGGGCGTGTCGATCAACGTCTCGCCGGCGAAGGTGGGCAACGCCGGGCTGGGCCGTGCGGTGGGCAGCACCGCCGCGGCGGCGTCGTGGCCGCGCAGGTGTTCCCGCCAGAACGCGACGTCCTCGGCGCGCGGCGCGGCGTCGGCGACCGCGAGAATCTCGCCGGCCATGTCCGCGGGCAGGCTGTCGCCCGCCGCGAACGCGTCGTACGCCCGGGCCAGCTCGCCGACCAGCCGGGCCACCGACGCGGCGTCCGCGGCGATGTGGTGCACCACCAGCAGCAGCACGCTGCCGCCCTCGGCCAGCTGCACGAGGACCAGCCGCACGGGCAGGTCCGTGGCGAGGTCGAAGGGCCGGGCGGCGGCCGCGTCGAGCCGGTCCGTGAGGTCGTCCTCGGTGGCCGCCTCGACGTCGACGGTGAGCCGCAGGTCGGTCGGGGCGGTGACGTGCCGCACCGGCACGCCGGCCGCGACCGGGAATCGGGTGCGCAGCGCCGGGTGCCGGGTGGCTAGGTGGTTGATCGCGGCTTCCAGCGGCCACCAGCGCAGGGTCTGGCTGCTGCGGAGGGCGATGCTGAGGTTGGCGACGGCTGATTCCGGCGCGAGCTGCTGCAGCATCCAGACGGCGTGCTGGCGCGGGCCGAGCGGGGTCGGCGGCTCGGCGGCCGGTGGCTGGTCGGGATGGGGCATCGACAGGATGGGACCTCCGGGAACCGGCATTCCGACGATTACCCCCCTCCTGCGAGCCTTGCCGCACCGACGCTACGGGCGGCGTCCGAGGGGTGTCGTGTCGCCGGAACCGGCGACCCGTCGACCCCGGCCGGCACGCGGGCCACGGTTTCCGGTGACACGACGGGTGATCGGGCGGTTCGTAGTGTCGGCCCCACCGAAGGTCGCGTGTGGGCGGAGGCCGGCGAGGACAAGGGGTGACCGTGGGCGCCAGCAACGTCGAGGACATCTATGAGCTGTCTCCGCTGCAACGCGGGATGTTGCTGCACAGCGCACACGACGGCGCGCCGGACATGTACCTGAGTCAGCAGACCTATCTGGTCGACGGCAAGCTCGACCTCGACGCGCTGGTGGCGGCCTGGCAGGCGGTCTCCGACCGGCACCCGGCCCTGCGCACCTCCTTCCATTGGGAGGACCTCGACAAGCCGCTGCAGGTGGTGCACCGCGAGGTCGCCCTGCCGGTGATCCACCACGACTGGCCGGATGCCGGGGATGACCTCGCCGACCGGCTGGAGCGGCTGCGCGCCGCCGACGCCGCGACCGGCTTCGACCTGACCGTGCCGCCGTTGCAGCGGCTGCACGTGGTGCGCGTCAGCGACGAGCGGTTCGGCCTGGTGTGGAGCTTCCATCACCTGCTGATGGACGGCTGGTCGATCCCGATCCTGCTGGGTGAACTGCTCGGCGAGTACCGCGCCCGGACCGCCGGCTGGCCGGCCTCGCCGCCGGCCCCGCCCTACCGCGACTACATCGCCTGGTTGCAGCGGCAGGACCCCGAGGCGAGCCGCCGCTGGTGGACCGGCCTGCTCGGCGGCGCCACTCCGAACCGGTTGCGGCCGCTGGCCCCGGCCGACCCCCGGCAGGGCACCGGCCCGATCGACCGGCGCGAGGTGCAACTGCCCGCCGCCCTGCTGGGCGGGCTGCGCGAGGCGGCGGTCCGGCACCGCGTCACCGTGGGCACCCTGGCGTACGGGGTGTGGGCTGCGGTGATCCGCCGGCACAGCGTCCGCGCCGACGTCGTCCTCGGTTGTGTCACCGCGGGCCGCCCAGCGGACCTGCCCAACATCGACCGGATGATCGGTGTGCTGGCGAACACCCTGCCACTGCCGATCGAGGTGCCCGACGAGGGCGACCTCGGCGACTGGCTGCGCCGGATTCAGGACGCCGCCGCCCAGCTGCGGCGGCACGAGTACACGTCGCTCGCCGACATCAAGCGGTGGGTCGGCCGGTCCGGTCAGCAGCTCTTCGACAGCACCCTGTCGATCGACAACTACAGCATCACGATCGACCCGGCGATGCTCGCCGGTGAGCTCACGTTCCGCCCGGACGTGCTCTTCGACAAGACCAGCACCCCGATCGCCGCCACCTTCGCCCCTGGCTCCGGCACGATACAGATGCTGGTGCACCGGGACCGGTTTCCCGCGGGCTTCGTCGACAACCTGGTGGCCGACCTGACCGCGGCGCTAAAGGCGGTGACCCGCGCGGACCGGGTGGGGCAGATCGCACCGGCCCGGCCGGCGGCCGGCCCGCTACCCGTTCCCGCGACCGTCGCGGACAGCGCACCCGGCCAGCAGCCGGCAACCGCCGTTGAGGAACGCATCGCCGAGGTCTACCGGCAGGTGCTGGAGCGGCCCAGCGTCGACGTCACCACGAGCTTCTTCATGCTGGGCGGCGACTCGTTCGACGCGGTGCGTGCGGCCGGCCGCATCGAGGGTGCGTCGGTCGCGCTGATCGCGGCCCATCCCAGCGTGCGCGAGCTGGCCCGGGCCATCGCGCCGGAGGAGACCGACGCACCCGAGTCGGATGCTGACCTCGACCAGGAGATCGGCCGGCTGGAGGAGCTGTTGGCCCGCAAGCGCGCCGAGAAGGCACGCCGCGACGAGACACCGCGGTTGGTGCCGGTGCCGCGGGAGCCGTCGATGCCGTGCACCCACCAGCAGGAGGCCATGTGGTTCATGCACCAGGTGGCCCCGCACTGGACGTCCTACCACGTGCCGATCCCGCTGCGACTGCGCGGCAACCTGGACGTTGCCGCGCTGGAGCGGGCGATGCACACGCTGATCGTGCGGCACGAGTCGCTGCGCACCCGGTTCGTCGCCGAGCACGGCGTGCCCCGCCAGGTGATCGACCCGCCGCCGGCGCAGACTCGGCTGCCGGTGACCGACCTGACCGAGGAGCAGGTCGAGCCGTGGGCCGGGGGCCTCTACACCGAGCCGTTCGACCTGGCGGCCGCGCCGGCGTTCCGGGTGGGGGTGGGGCGCGTCGCGCCGGACGACTTCGTTGTCGTGATGGTCTTCCATCACATCGTCACCGACGGCTGGTCGGGCCGGATCCTGGGCGACGAGCTTTCCGCAGCGTACGCGGCCGCCCGCGCCGGCGTCCCGGCGGAGCTGCCGCCGGCCCGGGTGCAACCGGCCGACCTGGCCGTCTGGCAGCGTCGCTGGCTGGCCGGACCCGAACGCGATCGGCAGATCGGTTACTGGCGCGAGGCGCTGGCCGGCCTGTCGACCGTGGACTTCCCGGCCGACCGGCCCCGGCCCGCCCGGCCGACCGGTGCCGGCGCGAACGTCTTCCGCGTGCTGCCCGCCGAGACCTCGGCCGCTGTCCGCGCCTATACCCGGGAGCGCCGGGTCTCGCTGCTGGCCGTGCTGCACGCCGGCCTGCTGGCCGTGCTGCACCGCTGGACTGGGCAGCTCGACCTGCCGGTCGGCTCGCTGCTCACCGGCCGTACCAGCGCCGAGATCGAGTCGATGGTGGGATATCTCGGCAGTATCGTGGTGCTGCGGCCGGAGCTGACCGGCGAGCCGAGCTTCGCCGAGCTGGTCGACCGCTGCAACCGCGTCGTGCTCGACGCCACCAGCCGCCAGGACGTGCCGTTCCTGCTGGTCGTGGACGCGCTGCGGCCGGAGCGGGTGACCGGCCGCAACCCGCTCTTCCAGATCGGCCTCACGCTGCACCCGCCGGGCATCAACGCCGCCCTGCGTCTGGGCGACGACGTCACCGGCGAACAGTTCGGGCTGCACGACGAATACACGCTGTGGGACATGGCGGTCGACGTCACCGACGCTCCGGACGGCAGCCTCTACCTCTCCATCGACTACTCCGCCGAGCTCTACGACCCGGAGCGGATCGAGCGCTTCGCCGACCACTTCGCCACCGCCCTCACGGCCGGTCTGTCCGATCCCGGCACCCGTGCCACGGACTTGGAGGTCATGCCGGCGGCCGAACGGCGGCAGGCGCTGCTCGAGGCCGCGCCTGTCACCACCGCTCCCCCGGTGCACGAGCAGATCTCGGCGATCGCCGCGCGGACCCCGGACGCCCCGGCGGTGCTGGCCGCCGACGGCGCCGGGCTGACCTATCGGGAGCTCGACCGGGCCGCCGGCCGGCTGGCGCACCGGCTGCGCGAGCGCGGCGTCCGGCCCGGCCTGCCGGTGGGGGTGCGCATCGACGGGCCGTTGCGGGTAGCCGCCCTGCTCGCGGTCTGGCGGGCCGGGGCCTGCCTGGTGCCGCCCGGCAGCTCCGCCGGCCCGGCGCCCGCTCTGGTCGTCACAGCGGCCGATAATGTCGCCGGCACGAACACCGAGGCCCGCTTAGCCGAGCCTGACCCAGCCGCTCCGGCGGTGATCCTCGGGGGCGGTCCGGCGCCGATCGTCGTCTCCTATCGAGCCGTCCGGGCCCGCATCGCCGCGCTGCGCGACGGCGTCCCGCTGGAGCCGAGCGACCGCGTGCTGAACGCCTCGCCGGAGGGCGGGCACGCCTGGCTGACCGAATTGTTCTGGCCACTCACTTGCGGCGCCGCCGTCGTGCTGCCGGCTCCGGGCGGCCACCCCGACGCGGCGGGATTGGGCATCACCGCGCTGCGGACGGGCCCGGCCGAGCTGCGGGAACTGATCGGCGCGGCCGCACCGGCGACCCTGCGCCAGGTGATCTGCGGCGGCGACGCGGTGCCGGCCGACACCGAACGCCGGTTCCACGCCACCTGGCCCGGCGCGCGACTGCACGTGGCGCTGGGCTCGGCCGAAACCGGCGACGTGACCCTGTCCCCGCATCCCGGACTCCCGGTGCCAGGGGCCCGGGCGCTGGTGCTCGACGACCGGCTGCGGCCGGCCCCGATCGGCGTGCCGGGCCGGCTCTTCGTGGCCGGCGACGCGGTCGCCGATGGTTACCTCGGTGCACCCGCCCGCACGGCCCGCACCTTCGTGGCCGGCCCGCACGGCACCGGGCCGATGTGCACCACCGGCGAGTTGGTGCGCCGGCACGCCGACGGCCGCCTCGAGCTGGTCGGCGACGCCGGCCGCCGGGTCACCGTGCGCGGCGACCGGCTCGATCCGCAGCGGATCGAGGAGGCGCTGGCCGACCATCCGCTGGTCCGGCACGGCGTGGCCGTGCCCGTGGGCGACGGCCTCACCGCGTACGTCTGCGGCTGGCCCGGTCGTCCCGAGCCGGACCCGCACGAGATGCGTGAGTTCCTCACCGGCCGTCTGCCCGCCAACCTGCTCCCCCGCGTCCTGGTCCCCGTCGCCGACCTGCCGCTCACCGCCGCCGGCACGATCGACCGCGACCGGCTCCCGCAGCCCGCGCCGCCGTTCGGCGCGGTCCCGGCCTCCGAGACCACCCGGCAATGGCTGGCGGGCGTCTGGCTGGAGATCGTCGGCACGCCGTGCGTCGGCGGCACCTTCTGGGAACTCGGCGCGAATTCGTTGCAGGCCACCGGGCTGGTCGCCCGGGTTCGTACCGGTCTCGGCGTCGACCTGACCATCGACGAACTGTTCGCCCATCCCACGCTGGACCAGCTCGCCGCCTGGATCGACCGGGCCGCGGCCGGCCCCGCCGCACCCGCCGAGGAGACCGATGAGCACACCTCCCTGCGCCACTGAGCGCTCCGACAGCTACAGCGTCTCGATCAGCGCGCCGGTCGACTTCGTCTGGGCCACGCTGGCGAACGTCGCCGGCTGGCCCCGCTTCTCCCCGTTCGCGCTGGAGGTGCGCCCGATGTCGGCGGACACCTTCGTGGTCGCCAGCCCGACCGGCGACGTCCAGCTGACCAGCCATTTCCACGAGGAGCTGCGGCTGCTCGACCACACCGTGACGCTCGCCGACGGCACCGAGGTCTTCATCCCCTATCGGGTGGCGCCCAACCACCGCGGCAGCGAACTGATCATGACGAACGTGAAGTCGCCGGCGGACAGTGCGGCGGAGTACGAGAAACAGCTCGGCTGGATGCGAACAGAGCTGGAGAACGCGAAGACATACGTCGAGGAGTGCTACGCCGCGCGAGGCGAAAGGGCGAGCCGTGCTGACTGAGACCGTGACCGCTTTGCCGCCACGCACCGAGACGCCGCCGCCGGGGCGGACGAGCCCGCTACCCGCGCTGATCGCGATCGGCGCGCTGATTCTGCTGGTCGTCCTGACTCTGCTGAGCCTGCGGCCGGCCGGGCCGAAACCAGCGTCCGCACCGGCGACGGAGTTCTCCGCCGACCGGGCGATGGCCAAGCTCGACCGGATCGCCGCCCGGACACACCCCACCGGTTCGCCGGCGCACCAGCAGGTCCGCGACTATCTGGTGGCGGAGCTGCGGGCCGCCGGGCTGAAACCCTCGGTCCAGGACCGGGTCGCCGTGCGGGCAACCGAGACCACGCTGGACGCCGGGTCGGTGTCGAATGTCTACGCCACCATCGCCGGCCGGCAGTCGACCGGGCAGGTGCTGCTGGTCGCCCACTACGATTCGGTGCCGATCGGGCCCGGCGCGGCCGACAACGGCGGCAACGTCGCCGCGCTGCTTGAGATCGTCCGCGTGCTGAGGGCCGGCGAACAGCCCCGCAACGACATCGGCGTGCTCTTCACCGACGCGGAGGAGCAGGGGCTGCTCGGCGCGAAGGCGTTCCTGGACTCGGGCGCCGTCGGCGACCCGGCCCGGGTGGTGGTGGTGAATTTCGAGGCACGCGGCTCATCCGGGCCGGCGGTCATGTTCGAGACCGTGGGGGGAGACCTGACCCCGGCCGTACGGGCGTCGGGCGCCCTGACCACGTCGGCGGCCGTCCAGGTCTATCGGGCGATGCCAAACGACACCGACCTGAGCGTGCTCGGCGACGCTGGCATGCGGGGTCTGAACCTCGCCCACCTGGCCAGCGCGGGCCATTATCACACGGCCCACGACAGTGCCGACCGGTTGAGCCGGGCTAGCGTGCAGGACATGGGCGAGGCCGGGCTGGGCGCCGCCCAGGAGCTGGCCGACGCCGACCTCGCCGACACCGGCAGCGAGGGCACCTTCTTCTCGTTCTTCGGAACCGTGATCTGGTATCCCGCCCTGCTCGTGCTCCCGCTCGCGGTGCTTGCGGCGGCCGGTTTCCTGGCGCTGCTGTGGTGGGGCCGGCGACGCGGGCTCTCCCCGCGCGGAGTGCTGCGCACGGTCGTCACGTTGCCGCTGTGCCTGCTCGCCGCGGCTGTTCTCGGGCAGGTCGGCTGGCTGATCCTGGCCGGTCGGTCGCCGGGTTCGTTCCTGCTGATGGGCGGGGTCTACCACCCGGCCCGGTACTTGATCGGCGCGGCGGCGCTGCTGCTGGTGGCCCTGCTCGTCTGGTATCGCTGGGCACGACGGCGCGCGTCCGCGCTGGACGCGATAGTCGGCGTGGCCGGCTGGTTCAGCCTGCTGGCCGTCGCCTGCGCGGTCCTGGCTCCCGGCGCGGCCTATCTGTTCACCTGGCCGGCGCTCGCCGGCCTGGCCGGCGCGTGGCTGACGCTGCGGCGCGGCCTGGCCGATCCGGTGTGGACGGCGGTGGCCGGCGGCGTGTTCGCGGCGGTGGCCGTGGTGCTGGTGCTGCCGGTCGTGATGCTGATGGTCCCTCCGCTCGGCCTGCCGCTCACCGCGCTGCGTCTGCTGCTCGCGATCACCCTGGGCGCGGCGTTCCTGACCGCGTTCGGCCCGCTGCCCCCGCGCCGCGCGCTCACCGCCGGGATGCTCGCGCTGACCGTCGCGGGGGTGGCCGCGATCGTCGTCGTGGCGGTCGGCGACCGCTACAGCAGTCGCCACCCGCAGCCGGTCAGCCTCGGCTATCTGTTGGAGGCGGACGCCGGGCGGGCCTCGTGGATCAGCAATGGCGGACCGGGTCAGCCGGTGGTCGGGCCGCTGCTCAACGGCGGCGGCATCGTTCCCGACCAACGGGTGCCGCACCTGGCCGGTGCTCCGCTGCAGGCCGGACCGGCGGCGGTGGCGCCCGAGGTGCGCGGCGCGCAGGTGGAGCAGCCCACCACGCGGGTGCAGGACGGGGAGACCACGACCCAGACCCGGATCCGGGTGCCCTCCGACGTCTACAGCATCATCGTCTTCGCCGACACGTCCGCGCACGAGATTCTCGGCGCCACGGTCGACGGCGGTGAGCTGCCGGGCGGGCGCAACGTCGGGGCGGCCTCGGCGCCCTGGGGCTGGGGCTTCGGCTATGCCGGGCCGCCGGCCGACGGAGTCGAGCTGACCATCCGGTCGCGCGGCACCGGCCCGCTGCGGATCCTGGTCACCACGACCACGGCTGGCCTGCCCGCCTCCGCGCCGTCGCTGCCGGCGGACCTGAGCTGGGCGAGCTGGCCGTCGGTCGCCGGGCAGACCTTCGTCGTGAGCACCCACCGGCTATGACTACGACCCAACCCGTCTACGACCCGTTCTCGTACCGCCTGCACGAGGACCCCTATCCGACCTATGCCTGGATGCGCGAGAACGCGCCGCTGTATCGGAACGAGTCCCGGAACTTCTGGGCCCTGTCCCGTTATGCCGACGTGCAGGCGGCGCTGCGCAACCCGGGCCTGTTCTCCAGCCGCAACGGCATCTCGCTGGAACCGGACCTGTGGGGTCCCGAGGCCGAGAAGACCAGCTTCTATCTCGCCATGGACCCGCCCCGGCATGGGCGGATGCGCCGGCTGACCGGGCCGGTCTTCAAGCCCCGGTGGGTGCAGACGATGGAGCCGCGGATCCGGGAACTGGCCCGGGCCCGGCTGGCGCCGCTGCGCGACGGGGGCACGTTCGACCTGGCCGACTTCGGCGCCGCGCTGCCGCACGACGTGATGTGCGAGCTGATCGGCATCCCGGCGGCGGACCGCGACGCGCTGCGCGCCGACAACGACCTGCTCAACCACTGCGAGGACGGCTCGGACACGCGATCGGCGGCGACCGTGGCCGCGGGTTTCCGGCTGGCCGTCTACTACGTCGACCTGATCAATGACCGGCGGCGCCGCCGGCGCGACGACCTGCTCTCGGCGATGCTGGACACCGAGACGGAGGAGGGCCCGCTGACCGACGGGCAACTCGTCGCGTTCCTCTTCCTCATGGTCAGCGCCACCAACGAGTCGACAGGCAAGCAGATCGGCATCGCGTTGCACCACGGGTGGCGGCTGCCCGAGGTGCGGCAAGCCGGGCTGTACGGCCGCGCCGCGGACTGGTGCAACGAGTCGCTGCGCTTCGACTCGCCCAGCCAGATGATGGCCCGCACGCTGACCGAGGAGACGGTGCTGCACGGCGAGCGGCTACCGGCCGGCGCCCGGGTGGCGCTGCTGCCCGCCTCCGCCAACCGGGACGAGCGGGTGTTCGCCGACCCGGACGTGTTCGCCCTCGACCGGGACACCAGCGCCATGATCAGTTTCGGCCACGGGCCGCACTTCTGCCCGGGTGCCGGCCTGGCCCGGCTGGAGATCACCATCGCGCTGGAGGAGTTCGGCGCGCTGGTGTCCGACTACGAGATCGACATGGCCCGGGCCCGCCGGGTGCACTCGCCGCACCAGCGCGGGTTCATCTCGCTGCCGGCGACCGTCACCCGTCGCTGAGCACCGTTTGCAGGGCCGCCAGCCCGGCAGCCAGCTCGGCGCGGGTGCCGCCAAAGCCCAGCCGGGCATATCTGGTGAAGTCGTCGCCGAAGCACTCGCCCGGGACCAGCAGCACCCGATGCTCCTGGGCGAGGCGCCGGCACAGGTCGGTGACGTCGGCGCAGCGTGGGAGCCGGACGAACGCGGTGACCCCGCCGTCCGGCGGGTCGAGCCGCACCTGGTCACCCATCCGGTCCGCCCACTCGGTCAGGTAAAGCAGGTTGCCGGCGGCGTGCTCGCGCTGCATCGCGACGATCCGGTCGGCGTTGCGTACCGCCTTCTCGGCGAAGAACTCCAGCACGGGCGAGACGTAGAGGGCGATGTAGTCGCGCAGCACCGCCATCCGGGCGAGCAGCTCGTTCGGCGCCACGCACCAGCCGACCCGAATGCCGGCCAGGCCGTAGCTCTTGGAGAAGGTGCCGAATGCGATGAGCCGGTCGTACCAGATCGGCAGCGGCAGCGGGTCGGCGGCGTAGGTCAGCTCGCCGAAGGCATGGTCCCAGACTAGCCAGGCGCCCGCCTCAGCGGCGATCTCGACCAGCTCACGCTGCTGCTCCGGGGTGATCGAGCGGCCGGTTGGGTTGTGCGGGAAGTTGACCACGATCATGCGCGGCCGGCGCTCGGCCAGCTTGCGCAGCTCGGCCAGGTCGACGGCGAACCCGCCGTCGGCCTGCCGCAGCGGCCAGCGGCTGATCGTGCAGCCCAGCGCGCCGGCGATGTCATAGAGCTGCTGGTAGGCTGGGTCGACCACGACGATCTCGTCGCCCGGGTCGAGCACAGTGTGCATGACGATGTAGATCGCTTCGCTGGAGCCGTGCGTCACCATCATCCGGTCCACGTCCCCGGCGAGCCACCGGTCGGCCAGGGCGGTGCGCAACACCGTGCCGCCGAAGCTCTCGCTGTCGTGGAAGATCATCGGATCGAGCTCGTCGAGGTCGAAGCCGCAGATCTCGCGCAGTTCCTTGATGGTCAGGTCGCGGACACCACTGCTGCCGATGTCGTGGTCGACGTTGTGGTAATAGAGCCGCATCCACTCCTCGAGCTTGGCCAGCGCGATCTTCATGCACCTCACTATCGATGGTCGGGGCGCGCGCGGGGGTGTCGCGTGAAGCGGTGACAGGTGCCGTGCGACTGCGGATGAGTACGCTCGCGTCGAGCCAATCTGCGAGGAGCCGTGCCGATGAATGTCTTCGATGACCCCGACGGAATCTTCCTGGTGCTCATGAACGACGAGGAGCAGCATTCGCTCTGGCCGAGCTCGCTTGACGTGCCGGCGGGCTGGCGCGTCACCTTCGGCCCGGAATCCCGGCAGGCCTGCTTGGACCACGTCGAGCAGCACTGGACCGACATCACGCCGCTGAGCGTTCGGCAGGCGCTGGCGTCATAACCCGCCACGCGGCGGGTCACGCAGCAGGTCGGCCAGCCATCGCAGCAGGTCCACGTCGCCGACGGCCGGCTGCGGCGGGTAGGTGTCGATGACGATGCCGGTGCCGTACAGGTCGTCGGCCATGGACCGGGTGAACTCGTGCACCCGGTCCATGGCCGCGTCCGCCGCGGTCACGCCCGGCCCGCTCAGCACGAACGCGATGCGCCCGTAGTACTGCCGGCGCATCAGCGGCTCCACCGCGTGGATCAACTGCCGGGTGCCGGCCAGGTTCTCCTCCAGGATCATCAACTCCGCGCCGGTGGTCGCCGCCGCGTCGACCAGTACGTCGCAGCGGCCCAACCGCACCCGCAGCCACGTCGTGAGGCGTTCGACGCTGTCCGGGTCGGTGAGGGTCAGCCGGCGTACGGCGACGCGGTCCGAGAGATCGCCGAGCAACGCGACGGTCGCCCGCCCGGTAGCCCCGGAGGGGCTGGTGAGCACGACCCGGACCGGCGACTCGACGAGCGCCCGGGTGATGGTGGGGGTCAACGCGGGGTCGCCCTCGATCACGACGACGACGGGCTCGTCCACCGGGTCGAGCCGGGTGGCGTCCGCTTGTCCGGCCGATGATCCGATCGCTCGTAAGGGGATCACCTTGGCCCCGTCGTCGCGTGCGATGCGTCGCGCATCGCGATTCGGCATCGTCGGTCACCTCTTCCAGGCCGTGCGTTCGCGGGGAGGCCATGGTCGAACGGCGCGTGGTGTTCCGTCACGTCGCTTGTTGCAGCCACCGGCCGCGACGGGGCCCCCATTCGACAGATGTACATCGACGTCCCGGCCCCCCGGCTATCTCCACCAGGACTAAACACTCGCCACTGTCCCGTGAAGCAGGGATGCGAGGCTCCGCCAGGCCGCTGCTACTCTCGATCAAGTTGATGATTGATCGCCGTCTTTCGATGCATAACACTCCTGACCATGGCGTTCGCGGCAAACAGTCCGTTGCCGGCGCCGCAGACACGATTGGTAGCGGAGTACGGTTGCCGTGATTCGGATCGATGTTCTCAGCAGCTCACCCATCTACCTGGTCGGCCTGCTCCACACGATGGATCAGGCCGGAATCAAAGTGGTGTCGGCCCGAACGTCCTCCGAGGACGAGGCTTCCTGGCTGGCCGACGCCACCCTGATCGACACCGATGCCCTGCCGCCCTTCGGCGAGCTCGAGCACATCGCCGAGACGGCCAAGTGCACCCAGGTCATCGTGGTCAACGACGAGCCGCCGTGCGAGAGCCTGCGCTTCCTGCGCGCCGGCGCGGCGGGCGTGATCAACAAACGGGACCCGGCGGAGCGGGTCGTCGACGCCATCCGGTCGGTCGCCTCCGGACGCAACGTCCCGCCGGCCGACCAGGAACCACCGACTGTCACCTGGACCGATTCCGCCGGCCGCAACCTCAGCCAGCGGGAGATGCAGGTGCTGCGGCAGATCGCCCGAGGGCTGACGCACGGTCAGATCGCCACCCGACTCGGCATCAGCCCGCACACGGTGGACACCTACGCCAAGCGCATCCGCGCCAAGCTTGGGGTCGGCAACAAGGCCGAGCTGACGCGGGCCGCGTTGCTCGGCAGGCTGGCCGGCTGACCGGCCCCAGACCACGACGGAGATCAGACATGCGGCTCAGCCAGCGGACGCTCAGCCAGATCGACTCACCGATCTCCGACACCTACGCGCTGCTCGACGAGCGCACCGGGGGCGGGGAGCTGCTCGACCTTGCCCAGGCCGCACCGCGTTGCCCACCCGCGCCCGAGGTCGTAAAGCACATCACCGCGGTGGCGCGCGACCCGCACGGCGCCGACTACGTCGAGTTGGGCGGCCTGCCGCACCTGCGGGAGGCGTTCGCGGCCGAGCTGTCGCGCGACTACCGCGGCATCGTCCGGCCCGAGCAGGTGCTGGTCACGGCCGGCTGCAACCAGGCGTTCTGCCTCGTCACCTCGGCCCTGGCCGCTCCCGGCGACGAGGTCGTGCTGACCGTGCCCTATTACTTCAACCACAACATGTGGCTGCGTTTGGACGGCGTGACCCCGGTCTACCTCGACCCGTACCCCGACCTGGTGCCGACCGCCGCCGCGGCAGAGGCGCTGATCACCCCGCGGACCCGGGCGATCGTGCTGGTGTCACCAGGCAATCCCAGCGGCGTGGTGGTGCCTCCGGAGCGGATCGCCGAGCTGGCCGCGGTCGCCCACCGGCACGGCATCGCCCTCGTGCTGGACGAGACCTACCGATCGTTCCGCGGCACCGACGAGCCGGCGCATCCGCTGTTCGCCGACCCGGGCTGGCCAGAGACCGTGGTCAGCCTGCACAGCTTCGCGAAAGACCTGGCCATCCCCGGTTATCGGGTGGGTGCCGTGGTGGCGTCGACCCGGCTCAATCGGGAGATCATGAAGCTGCTCGACTGCGTCGCGATCTGCGCGCCGCGGATCGGCCAGGAGGCCGCCTGGGCCGGTCTCATTCGGGCCGGGGCGTGGCGCGCCCAGCGGGTCCGCCACCTGCTGGCGAAGCGTGACCACTTCCGGTCGGTGCTGGCCGACCGCCCGGGCGGCTTCGAGCTGCTGGCCGCCGGTGGCTTCTTCGGCTGGCTGCGGCACCCGTTCCGGGACCGGCCTACGGCCGAGGTCGTCCGCGATCTCGTGCTGCGCCACGACACCCTGGTCATCCCCGGCACGGCCTTCGAACCCGGGGACCGGCACACACTGCGCGTGAGCTTCGGCAACGCCGACCAGGACGAGATAAGCCGGTTCGCCGACCGGCTGGCCGCCATGGCCTTAGCCCCTTCTTGATGGGACAAGAACGCATCCGGCGCACCGCCTAGGGTTCTTGCAGGCAGCGCTCGCAGCGGGAGGACCGACGATGACCCCAGTCGCCAATCTGACCACCATGGAAGTCGATGCATTGACTGACGTCGACGGCGGGCTCAATCTCACGGACGGCCACGCCCGTCTCGTCCTCACCGGACAGCAGGCGGAAATCATCGAAAGGCTGCCGGAGATGTTCGCCGAGGCGTCCCGGCGGTCGTTCCCCGACATCGAGCGGGAGGCGCACACCACCTTCCTGCACGCGGTGGGGCAGCACACGGCGCCGATCGGCACCGGCCGAATCCTCAGTTGCTACTCCTCAACGCTGGCGACCGACATCGTGGCGCGGGCCCTGCCGGCCGGCGCGACGATCGCCGTACTGCACCCCACGTTCGACAACATCGCCGACCTGTTCGTCACCCGCGGGCTCAAGCTGGTGCCGCTGCCCGAGGAGGCATTGCTGACCCGCCAGTGGCCGCAGCCGCCGGTGCGCGCGGTCGTGCTCACCCATCCGAACAACCCGACCGGCCTGGTGACCCCGCCGGAGCACCTGCGCTCGCTCGGCGAGCACGCCGCCCGGCACGGGCAGATCGTCATCCTCGACGCCAGCTTCCGCGGGCAGGTGCACGACGCCCAGTACGACACGTACGCGGTGCTCGACTCCACCGGCGCCGACTGGATCACGATCGAGGACACCGGCAAGCTCTGGCCGACCCACGAGCTCAAGATCGGCCTCCTCGCGTACAGCAGCCGCCTCACCCTGCCGATCGAGCGGGCCTTCTCCGAGTCGCTGCTCTCCGCCTCGCCGGTCGTGCTCCGGCTGATCACCGAACTGGCCCGGGACTGGACCGCCGGCGGTTACGAGCGGTCGCACCGGTTCATCGAGGACAACCGGGAGATTGTGCGGAGCACCATCGCCGAGGTGGGACTCTCGCTGGCCGACCCGCAGTCGCGGATCAGCGTGGCCCGCGTCGAACTGCCGGCCGACGGCCCCGATTCCAACCTGCTCTACAAAGACATGCTGAATAGGGGCGTACACGTGCTGCCCTGCGCACCGTTCCACTGGGCCGACCCGGAAGGCGGGCTGCGGTTCATCCGGCTCTCGCTGGCCCGGCCGCGGGAAACGATCACTAAAGCAGCCCGGGCCCTCGCCGCCTCATATCTCGACCTCTCGGCCGCCTCGGCCCGAAAGTAAGGCAACCGGCCGCGCCGGCACCCCGCGGGGGGGCGCCGGCGCGTACACCGTCACTGGATGATCCGGCTGTCCGCCGAGGTCCGCCAGGCCCGCGAGCCGCGGATGTTGCGGGTGATGTTCAGCCGCTTGAGCCACCGGTCAGAGCCGTCGTAGCGCGGCTGGAATGACTTGCGGCCGTGCACCGCGCGGAAGTTGTCGATGAAGATGCAGTCGCCGGGCCGCAGCGCCACCGTGGACATCCGCTCTTCGATTTGTGCGCACAATCCGTCGAACGCCTGCCGATGGCGCTCCGGCCACCCGCTCGAATCCATATGATAGGGGTCGAGCGCCATGTAAGGGCTGCCCGGGTCGCCGAAGAACAGCGGCCGTTTCTCCGGCTTCTTGTTCCACTGCTCGATCAGCCGGAAACTGCGTGCCCGCAACGCGTCCAGGGCCGGATCACCGGTCGAGCCGCGGGACAGCTGCGGCTGGTGCGAGTTGTCCGGCATCACGGTGAACTCGGGTTCGAACAGCGCGGCGACGTCCAGGCGCTCGATGTCCAGCAGGTCGATGCTGCAGACCATCGTCTCCACGTCGTCAGGGTTCTTCAGGCACATCAGCGCGACATAGTCGCCCCGGCACGGGTGGAACGCATCCTCGGTGTGCCAGGACAGGTGCTGCAAACTGTTCGAGCCGATCTCGTAGTGCTCGTGCCCCTTGATCGGCAGCACGTCGTGCATGATCCGGCCGTCCTGCTGGGTGCCCCAGCCGAAGACGTCGCCGAGCGCCGATCCGCAGAGCAGGAAGAAGACCTCCTGGCGGAAGGCCGGCGAGCCGTGCTGGCTGTCTCGCCAGTGCGTCGGGGTCGGCCCGAGATCCTCCTCGTTGACGGCCAGGCCGGAGACCACGCAGAGCGCCGACGGCTCGCCGAGCCGGAACTCCTCGAGGAACTCCAGGAGGTGCGCGGGCAGCTCCCGGGCGAGCACCGGCGCCCGCCGGATCAGGTCCTCGTTCTCGATGGTGTCGTACTGCCGCGTCACGTCGGCGAGCATCGGCGCCACCGCCGCGTTGTCTGCGGACGTGAGTGCCAGGTGGTGCGTCACGATAACAGTCACTCCCCGAGGTTACGAACGTTTGTGCGGCCCCATCGGTCCCCGTAAGCAGGGACAACCACCGCACCGCATCGATCTCCACCGTGCTCGGTTCGATCCAACAGTCACGGATCCTCACCTGTCGGTCGACGCGGCCGAGGAAATCCAGGTCACCGTCGCCGGTGGCGATGACCAGGCGTCGGTCCGACACCATCCGGTGCCGGGGCACTCGGGATCGGCACCGGCGACAAACGTCTCCGCCGGTCGCCCACGGCTTGCGACGATAGCCGGTGGCGACGCCCGGTCCGCCGACCTACAGCCCGCCTTTCCTGCCCGGTTCTATTGGCCACAGCGCGTTGTCG
This sequence comes from Micromonospora sp. NPDC126480, assembly GCF_040302465.1. Taxonomy (NCBI): domain Bacteria; kingdom Bacillati; phylum Actinomycetota; class Actinomycetes; order Micromonosporales; family Micromonosporaceae; genus Micromonospora; species Micromonospora sp. NPDC126480. The sequence goes on along the minus strand of NZ_JBEORU010000002.1, from coordinate 80,856 downwards.
AAGCGGCTCAGCTGGATCCGGAAAGAGATCGGCGCCGCCGGCCTTGAGCACCGCCAGGAGCGCCGTGCTGAGCGGCAACTCGCGGTCCAGCACCACCGCGACCAGCGCGCCGCCGCTCACACCGGTCACCGGCAGCCGCGGCCTAGTGTCTCCGCCGTCGCGTTCAGCTCCTGATAGGTCATGGTGGCGCCGGCGTAGCTGAGCACCGGACCGCCGGGCATGCGCCAGACCTGATCCTCGACCAGCTGGTGGATCAAACGGCACCCGGGTCGCCCTGCGGCGCGACGCCCCGGGCGCTGGCCGGCCGCAGGTCCAGCCACGTCGACTCGATGAACTCCGGCACGCCTCGCGGCTGCTTGGTCCCGGTCCACCGCCAGCCGGCCGGGTGGGCGAGCGTCTCGGGTCAGAGCGAGTGCTGGTCCGTCACCAGGACGACGAACTGCCGTCAGGCTCATCAAACGCGTTCAACGGAGGTCAACCCTTCCGGTGGGCCGCACACCGTGCGCAGCCAGCCCAGGTCGTCGGGACGACGGCCGTACTGGATGCCGAGCAGTTCCTCACGCAGCCGCATGGTGACCGGGCCCGGGCGGCCGTCACCGACCGTCCACCCGGTGTCGGCGGCGCGCACCTGCCCGACCGGCGCGATGACCGCCGCGGTGCCGCAGGCGAAGACCTCGGTGATGCCCCCCGCCTCGCAGCGCTTGCGCCACTGCGCCACCGAGATGCGCCCCTCCTCGCAGCCGAGGCCGAGCCGCGCGGCCAGCCGCAGCAGGGAGTCCCGGGTGACGCCCGGCAGCAGCGTGCCGGTCAGCGCCGGGGTCATCAGCGTGGCCGGGCCATCGTCGGCGGGCTGCTGGACGAAGCACAGGTTCATCCCGCCCATTTCCTCGACCCAGGTGTGCTCGGCGGCGTCCAGCCACACCACCTGGTCGCAGCCCTGCTCGAAGGCATGGCGCTGGGCCAGGAACGCGGCGGCGTAGTTGCCGCCCGCCTTCGCGGCCCCGGTCCCGCCCGGAGCGGCCCGGGCGTACTCCTCGGAGATCCACACCGTCAGGGCCGGCGGCCTCGTCCCGACGCTGAAATAGGGCGATGCCGGGCTCGCAACGACACAGAACAGATAGCTGTTCGACGGCAGGGTGAAGCCCAGCGTCGGCTGCGTCGCGATCATGAAGGGGCGAAGGTACAGGCTCGTGCCCGCACCGTCCGGCACCCACTTTCGGTCCTGCCGCACCAGCAACTCGATGGCCCGCAGAAACACCTCGACTGGCAGATCCGGCATCGCCAGACGCCGCGCGGACGCGTTGAACCGGGCAGCGTTGCGCTCTGGCCGGAACAGCGCGATCGACCCGTCGGGCTGGCGGTACGCCTTCATGCCCTCGAAGATTTCTTGCCCGTAGTGAAAAACGGACGCCGACGGCGGTAGGGAAAGATTGTGGAACTCCTCGAGCCGCCCGTCGTGCCAGCCACGCTCGCTGTCCCAGCGCAGCGTGACCATGTGATCCGTGAAGACCTGCCCGAAAACTGGCGCGTTCAGGATCGAGCGTCGGTCCGCGTCGGGCAGGCATCGCCGACTCGGCCGGATCTCGAAATCTAGGATGGTTACTGCCCTCCCCGGGGACGCACGGCAGACCCGCGCAGACAGCGTCGACTCACGGTAAGGCGCTGTCGTCGTCCCTCGGTGTCCCCGAAATATCCGACTGGGCCCGCGCGCCAGCCCGCCGGTGGCATGCTGTGGTTTCCGCGCCAGGCACTGTGGACGTCGGAGGGGACACTCGTGGCCGAGCCGACGCACCCGGGCTGGACACCTGCACCCCGCACTGCGCCCGACTGTGGAACTTCTGGCCAGGCGGCACGGACAACCTCCCGTCTGACCTCGACGGCAGCCAGGGAACGGGGAGGACGCAGGTCGGGGCGGCTCGCGGTGCACCTACCGGCGTCCGGATCACCGGCCGACGAGGCGGGCCAGTCGGTGTCGGATCTCGTCCGCCGCTGGGTCATCGAGGCTGTGGTAGATCTCGGTGGCCCGGCGCCAGGCATCCTCGGCCGCCGCTCCGTCGCCCATCGTCGCCCGGACGTCACCGAGCCGGACCAGCGTTTCCGCCTCGTGGTACCGGTCGACGGAATCGCGGAACATCTCGATCGACCGCTCATAGAGGTTCGCGGCACGCTCGTGGTGGCCAAGCCGCTCGTACGCGAAGCCGAGGCTATCCAGCGTGGCCGCCTTGCCGTTGCGGTCGTCGATCTTCTCCTGGATAGCCAATGCCGCGGTGCAGTTCGCGATGGCGCGCTGGTAGTCGCCCATCGTCGCGTACAGGAACCCGATCGCGTTCAGGGTGCGCCCCTCCCCGGCGGGACTGCCCGCCAGCCGGTGCAATCTCAGCGCCTCGCGACCGTGGTGCAGCGCGTCCTGCAGCCTGCCTCGCTCGTACGCCAGCTCGGTGCGGCTGTGCAGGGTCTGCGCCTGGCCGGTCGGGTCGCCGAGTTGCTCGTACAGCTTCAGCGCGGACGCCAGCCGCTCCTCGGCTACGTCGTGCTGGTTGAGCCGCAGCGCCGCCCGGGCCAGCATCCGGTTCGCCATGGCCTGAGTATCGTGATCACCGGCCCGCTCGGCTGCGTCGACCGCGATCTGCTGCACGGTGAACTGGTCCTGCCACAGACCACGCGGTGCCAGGAACGCGGTGAGTGAACAGGCGAGCTGGCAGGCGTAGGCGTCGAAGCCGGTCTCGGCCGCCCGCCGGATGACACAGACGAGCACTGGGTGCTCGGCGGTTAACCAGTCCAGCGCCGCGGCACGATCGGCCGGTGGGCGGGCGAAGTTGTCGGGCAGCGGGGGCACCGGCTTGATCGACGCCCACTGCGGCTGCAGCAGTCGGGCCGCCGGATGGGCGCAGCGCAGGTAATGGTCGTAGAGCCGGTGCAGAGCGGCCCGGCGCTCGGCGGGCGGCTCACCGGATTCGGCCAGTTCGGCGGCGTAGGTTCGGAGCAGGTCGTGCAGCACGTACCGGCCTGGCTGGTGCTCGGTCAACAGGTGCAGCCGGGTCAGTTCTCGCAGCTGCGACATGGCAGCTGCCAGGGCCTGGCCGGTGAGCGCCGCCGCGACCGGACCGGTGAGATCCGGGCCGGGATGCAGCCCGAGCAGGCGGAACAGTCGCGCCGCTTGCTCGCTCAGGGCCCGGTATGACCAGGAGAAGACGCGCCGGACATCTCCGTCGGCCAGCGCGTCCAGCCGCGTTTCGGAAGGGGTCAGCTCGACGGCCAGGGCGGCCAGGGGAAAGGAAGCCTTGGCCGCCATGCGCGCCGCCACGATCGACAGGGCCAGTGGCAGCCGGCTGGCGGCGTCGATGATGGCGGACACCGCCTCGGGTTCCGCGGCTACCCGCTGTGTGCCCAGCCAACTGCCCAGCAGGCTGCGGGACTCTTGCTCGGTCAGCACGTCCAGCATCAGCGGCGTCGCGCCCTCACTCGCCACTAGGCCACTGAGCTGATCCCGGCTCGTGATCACCACTGCGCAGCGTCCGGTGCCCGGCAGCAGCGGTCGTACCTGCTCCGAGTCGCGGGCGTTGTCCAGCACGATCAGCATCTGACGGCTCGCCAGCAGGCTCCGGTACAGCCCGACACGGGCGTCCGAGGTGGCCGGTATCCGGCCGTCCGGCACGTCAAGCGCCTCCAGGAGACTGCGCAGGGCCTCCGCCGGGGTCACGGCATTCTCGTCGTCGTAACCACGCAGGTTCAGGTAGAGCTGGCCGTCGGGAAAGCGCTTGGCCACCCGGTGCGCCCAGCGCAGCGCCAGGGCCGTTTTTCCGATTCCGGCCATGCCGCTGATCACCGAGATCACGACGTTGGTCGGCCCGTCCGCGCCCTCCCCTAGCTGAGCGTCGAGGCGAGCCAGTTCCGTCTCGCGTCCGACGAAGCCGGCCACCGCCAGCGGCAGCTGGGCCGGCCGACGGTCAGCCGGCCGGGCCACCGAGCCGGTCGCGGCCAGAACGGCCCGGTTGTGCAGGATGTCGTCGTACAGCCGGACGAGTTCGGGGCCCGGATCCAAACCGATCTGCTCGGCCAGCCTCTGCCGCGCCTGGTGGAAGGCCTCCACCGCCCCCGCAACGTCGCCGGTGCGGTACAGGGCGGTCATCAGCTGAAGCCACGACCGCTGCCGTAGCGGATGCTGATCGACCAGCACACGCAGCCGCTGGATCACCCCGGCGGTTGTGCCGGCGGCGAGCCGGAACTCGGCGTAGTCCTCCTCGGCCAGCAACTGTCGCTCCTCCAGCTGCCGGACCCGGAGCGCCAGCAGCGGGCTCAGTGGCAGATCCGACAGCGGTACGCCCCGACACATCCCGACCGCCTCGGCCAGGTGCTCGACCGCCCGTTGCGGTTCGCCCTGGGACATCGCCGCATGACCTCGCGCCACCGCGGCGTCGAACCGGTCGATATCCCGCTCGCGCGAGTTCAACCGCATCAGGTAGCCGCCGCCGACCGCGACGATCCGGTCCCGACCGCCGTGGCCGGTATCCAGTGCCTGCCGCAGCTTGCGCACGTAGGTCCGTAGGTTTGCCGCTGCCGACACGGGTGGTTCGCCCGACCAGACGATCGCCAGCAGTTCGTCGATGGTGACGACCTCGTTCGGCCGCAGCAGTAGCCCGGCCAGCACCAGGCGTTGTTTGACCGACGGAAGGGACACCGTTCCGCCGTCCCGCCGTACTCTCAGCGGGCCGAGGAGATCGAAGCTGAGGAGCACGGCCGATCGTAACCACCTTTCCGCGTACCCCGCCAGGCCGTCACTGTGCGTCAAATATACGAGGCATACATTCCCGACATTGTAGCTTCGAGCCGCAGCAATTAACGGATGGAAAGGACAGTCGGCGACAGGGGAGTCGATCGAACCCATTCTCGATGGTCACCCCGTACGCCGGGTATGACTTGTCTGCGGCGCGAGGGATCCGCCCCGATGTGTTGATCATCTCGCCTGCATCCTTCTCGGTCTCGTCGAGATCCTGAAGACTGCGGGTATCAGGGTCGTCACCATATGCGATTCGCCGAATGAGGGCCCTCCTGGCTGGCGGATGCCGCGCTGATCGGTGTCGACGCCCTCACCCCGGCCGACATGCTCAGCCAGATCGCGAGCGCCGCGAGGAGTTGGAGCCGCCATCGGCGCACTCCGCACCGCCAGCGTCACCAACATCGCTGCCGCCAACCGGTCCGCGACAGCACCCGCGCCCTGGCGCTACTCCCGCGTCACCTGAAACTTCGTCGCCGCCCTGGGTTGGTGTCCCAGCCAGGGCGGGTCAGGTGCGGAACGGTCCGGTCACGCAGTAGCAGGGTTCGCGGCCAGCAGTACCCGATCGCCGGCGTTGAGCCCGCACCAGTGCCGGACAGCCGCCGGCAGGTGGAGGTGGCCTTGTCCGGTGACGGTGAAGACACCCTGCCGGTCCAGTCGGACGACAATGACCCCCGAGCCCTCGCGGATGTGCAGCCGGATTCCCGGCGCCCATCCCAAGGCACGAATGATCGTCCGGTCAGCGATTCGGCCACTGGTGTCGATGGCAGCCAGGCCGTACACCATCCTGCCGGTACGGGGAATCGGTAGGGCTGGCAGCGGCAACGGAGGACGGCGAGGAGCTCCACCACGCGCGCGACGAGAGCTCTGCTCCCAGTCGGCCAGCATCACCGGCGGGATGACGGGAGCCACGGAACGATCAGCCACGACGATCGCCCCCGATCGAGACAGAGTCGATCGAGGGAGTAGCTGGGCTGAGATCTGCGTGGTCAAGCGTGCTTGACCACCAGTACGCGAAACACAGCATGGATGCTGCAATGTGGTGTCCGAGGATTGACACGGACCGATCCCCAGCTCGGGCTGCGCGTATTCGGCGCCGTCCTGATCGGCTGACAGCCGCACTACCTGGGCCGGTGGGCCTCGGGCTCAAAGGGCCCACCCGGTGCCGGGAGCTCCATCACGGACACGCCTCATGGATGGGCACAACAAAGTACCCGTTGACATTCGCGGCTAACTGGCGCAGGCATCGACCCGGCCCCGTGCACTGACATCGTGTCCAGCGGCGGGAACGAGGTGGCGATCGGGCAGTGGGCCGATGAACGGATGTGGCGATGGCAAGCGGCCGGAGGCGGTCGTGGCGGTCCTTCCCGATCAACCGGCCAGTTTCTCGAAGAGTTCGTTCGGCATGTCGTAGTACCTCGTCGTCCCGCCCCACTCCTCCGACCTGAGCGCCGCGGAGCCGGTTTCATGATTTCGGAGTACGAGTGACTCTGCCCCGCCGCCCGCACGCCATAGCGATCGTGGCTCCGTGGGACAGCTATGACGGCCCATATTCTCGGCGGCCCGACCGGGCTCACCCCTCGGCATGACGGGGCCGCGGCGTGCGTGCGACGTACGTGGCCGGGAGATTGCCGAGCAGGTCGGCTGGCAAGTGACCTGCGGCCCGGCTCACGGATCGGTCCGCGGGCCTGGCCACCGGTCGCGTGCGGGGCGGGCACTTGACCGCACTAACTCTGCTTGCGTGAGTGCCCTGATCGACAATCGCCGCGGGGCGACCAGCGCCGATCGGCACTCATCTACGTCACATGTGGTCAGGGGTGGAGTGGGCGTGGCGGGTAGCGCGTTCGGCCAGCCAGAGCCAACGGCGCTGGACATCGCCGCCGGTGGTGGCAACCATGGTAAGCGCGTCGGCGCGGACCTTGTCCAGCGCGTCCGCCGCAGCGGCGGCGTCATCGACAACGGCCGCGCCGTCGCGGAACGCCTCGGCCTCGGCCGATCCCCCGAACCGGGGCGCCACCTCGTCGCGCCAGAAGTCGGCCCAGGGCAATTCGGGGTTCCAGGTGAACCGGGCGTACGCCAGGTAGCTGATTTCGTTGGTCGGGTGGTACGCGGATGCCTCGGCGAAGATGGTCAGGCCCCGCATCCCGGCCGCACCGGCCCGGGTGGCCATGTCGGCGTACATCTCGGGCACCCAGGAGTGCCGCTGCCGGTTCCATTGCGACCCGGCATGGGTGCGCAGCACGTTAGTGGTGTGCGGGAGCCGTTCGACGTGGGCTGCGGTGAGCCGGTCCCGGTTGTCGTACCAGAAGCCCCGGTTCACGCAGTACTGGTACGCCACGTCGTCGGGCAGGTCCGCGAGGGACTGCTGCGCGTCCAGGTCGAAGATGTTGTCCCAGTAGACCTCGACGAGGTGCCGTAGCGGCACGCCGGCCGGGCCGGTACGGCGGGCGGTGTCCAACAGGGTCGGGTAGACCGACCGCATCGCCTCGTACGACCACGAGGTGCGCTCCCCGCCGGTGCGCTCGGTGCACCGGGCGCAGGCGCAGCTGCCGTAGTCGCCGGTCTCGAAGTTGATCCCGCCGACGGGCAGCGTGTCCAGCAGCCAGTCAATGGCGTCCCGGTTCCAGGCCAGGTTGTCCGGTTGGGACGGACAGGCGGCCATCATGTACTCGCTGGCCGGGAAGTGAAGGTCACCGAATTCATCGATGTCGAAGCCGACCTTCTTCGGCAGTTCGGCGGCCAGGTCCGGGCGCTGGCGCAGCCAGGTGGCGAGGTTGAAGCGGTGCCGGCCGTCGAAGTAGACCCCACCGTAGGCGTTGATGCCGATGCCGGCGACGATTCGCACACCGCGCTGGTTGGCGTACTCGCACAGGTCGCGGGCCGCATCGACGCCGCCATGGGCGTCGCGCAGCAGCCCGTACACCACGATGCCGCCGATCCGCTCCCGGCTGCAGAAGTCGACCAACCGGCGGTAGTCCTCGCCGAACGCCTCGGCGGACTTGGCGTACGGGTTGAGTGCACCGATCTCCTGCTGCCCGAGCTGGCGGAGGTCCCAGTTGGTGGAGTGGTCCCAGGTCCACAGGGTGCGCAGCGGCAGGCCGGGTGAACCGGCCCGCACGCCCACCGGAACGCCGGCCGGTGTGGTCAGGTCGACCAGTTCCCGGGCGGCGTATACCAGCCCGGCGAACGGGTCACCGACGATCCGGATCGGGCCGGTCTCGGGCACCTCGATCCGGTAGCCCCCCTCGGGCTGCGCTGGGTCGGCGTCGAGGTGCACCGGCACCCCGTCGGACGCCCGACCGAGGGCCTCCTCCACCAGCCGGGCGGCGTACGGCGCGGACTCGGCGCCGTGCACCCGGACCCCGGCGATCCGGCGGTACTGCGACATCATGACCTCCCGAGGGACTGCGGGGTGGCGGCGAGGTACTCGACCACATGGAGAGCCGTCCAGACCCCGTGCTGCCAGTACGGATCGTGTTCACAACGGGCGCGGGCCGCGTCGGCGTCGGCGGCCCGCAGGACGAGGACGGAGGAGCCCAGGTCGGTCCGGGCGCCGGCGAGCAGGGCGGTGCCGTCGGCGAGCAGCGACGCGACGTGGGCGAGGTGGGCCGCGCGGTACGGTTCCCGGCGGGTGGCGGCGTCGGCGGCGAAGGTGGCGGTGACCAGGTAGGCGGGTTCGAACCTCACGCGGCACCGCCGATCGCCTCGATGAGCCGCTGCATGGCCACCCGGTACACGGTCTGCGGCCGGCCCGCGCCCGTGCTGACGTGCACACCGACCTCGTCGGCGAAGCCCGCGGCGCGCAGCGACTTGAGCAGCCGGCGCGCGGAGCGGGCCTCCACCCCGTATGCGTCGGCCAGGCCCCGCGCGGTCACCTGGTTCGGGTCCATCTGATGCAGCGCCTCAAGCAGCCGGCGGGTGGACAGCGGCCCCAGCCGCAGCTGCTCGGAGACGCGCAGCACGCCGGGCGCGGTCTCGCGCAGGCGCTGCTTGACCGGGCTCTCCCGGCTGGAGTAGATCTCACCGTCCGGGAAGACCACGTGGGTGTCCCCGCTGGCCCGGCCGAGCGCCAGCGCCTTGCGGGCGTTGTCCTCGGCGGCGGCGATGGTGGTACCGGTACCGAAGCCGACGGTGTGCGCGACGTCGACCCCGCGCAGGGTGAGCAGGGAGGCGTGTCCGGCCTGGTGTCGCGCGATGGCGCTCTCCACGGAACCCCGGGTGGTGGTGATCAGCATCGTCCGGTCGTCGATGCCACCCAACCGGCCCCGCATCCGCTCGGCGTGCTCCAGCAGCGCCTCGCGCAACCGCAACCGCGCCCGTTCCGCCTGGTACGGGTCGCCCTGGCGACCGGCGGGCTCGGCCAACTCGATCATCATCACCGCGATCTGGGTCCCCCGAGACTGGCGCACCTCGGCGGCGAGCCAGGCCCGGCGCAGCGCATCGCGGACCGAGGCGCGGGTGTGCTCCACCCGCCAGACCGGCACCCCGCTCTCCCGCAGGTCGCGGTGCACCGCCCCGAGGCAGGTCAGGCAAGCCTCGACCGCGCCGGAGGCGTACCGCTCTCGGTGGTACGCCGTGATCTCGTCGAGGCCGGAGAAGAGCAGCCCGGAGGAGTCGGCGATGGGCAGGATCTCGGTCGGCGGGGCCAGCTCGATGTCGTGGTACGTCTCGCGGACGACGTCGGCCTCGATGGTGTCCACGCTGACCCGGGGCAGCCGCCCGCCGGTGGCCAGCAGCATCCGCGACAGCGTCCGGTACAGGTCGATGCCGGCGTGCGGCACGAAGTCGATCTCGGCGCGCAGCCCGTCGGCCGCGGCGGCGAACGCGTACGGGATGCGCCCGGTGAAGAGCAGCACCTGGCACAGCTCGTCCAGTTCCCGGGCCAGGTCCGGGGCCTCCTCCGGCCGGCCGTACGCGCGGACGGTGAGGTCTGCGGACCGCTGCTCGCCCTCGGCGACCTCCTGTACGAGCCGGATCGAGTCCTCCGGGCCGATGATGCCGATCACTGCGCCTCCACGTCGTCGCCGGTCTGGGATGGGCTGCTCAGCCGGCGTGCACGGTGCCGACGACCCCGCCGCCGGCCGGTGAGGCCAGCAGCACCAGCGCCGACGCCACGTCCTCCGGGCGGCCCAGCGCGGCCTCGACGGCCGCTACCCGCCCCCGGTCGGTGCCGTTGGCGCGTGCCTCGTCCAGCGACCGCCGCATCAGCGGCGTGTCGATGTCTCCCGGGCAGAGCGTATGGACCCGGATCCCCTGTGGACGCAACTGCCGGTCGAGAGTGAGCGCCAGGCCGTGCAGCCCTCCCTTACTCGCGCCGTAGGGTACCGAGCCCGACCCCTGGAGCACGCCGGCCTTCGATCCGACCAGGACGAGCACGCCTGTGCCAGGGGTGAGGTGCCGGACGGCGTGCTTGGCGACGAGGAAGGGTCCGGTCAGGTTGACCGCGATCACCTGCGCCCACAGCTCGATGGGGACGTCCCGCACGTCGAGCCCCTGGCCGCGCATCACCCCGGCCACGTGCAGCACGGCGTCGATCCCGTCCAGCTCGCCGGCGACGGCGTCGAGGGCGGCGGCCACCTCGTCCTCGACGGTCACGTCGACCCGGCGGGCGTACGCGGTGGCCCCGGCGGACCGGGCCTCGGCGGCGGCCCGCGCCGCACCGTCACCGTCGGCGTCCAGCACGGCGACCGACGCGCCGGCGGCGACGGCGGCCCGCACGGTGGCCAGCCCGATGCCGGAGGCACCGCCGACGACCACCACCCGCCGGCCGGCCAGCAGACCGGCCGGCGGGACGGGGGCTTGCCAGGTGGGCCCGGTCATCGACCGACCGTCCGCCGTACCGCGGCCACCACGTCGGCGGCCTCGGGCACCACGGCGGACTGGAGGATCGGGGCGGCCGGCATCGGCAGGTCCGGCAGGCCCACCCGGGCCACCGGGGAACGCAGATCGGCGAAACACTCGGCGGCGGCGCGGGCGGCGATCTCCGCGCCGAACCCACCGGTCAGGTTCGCCTCGTGGGCGACGACCAGCCGGCCGGTGCGGGCGACCGAGGCGGCGACGGTGTCGAAGTCCAGCGGGTTGAGCCAGCGCAGGTCGATCACCTCGGCCTCGATGCCCTCCTCGGCGAGGGCGCCCGCCGCCTCCACCGACGCCGACACCATCCGGGACCAGGCGACCACGGTGACGTCACCGCCGGGACGGACCACCCGGGCGCCACCGACGGGCTCGACCGGCGCGTCGGTGCGCACCGGGCCGCGGGTCGGGTAGAGCATCCGGGCCTCGGCGACCACCACCGGGTCGTCGCTGACCACTGCCGTTCGCAGCATCTGGTACGCGTCGTCCGGGGTGGCCGGCAGCGCGATCCGCAGGCCCGGGGTGTGCGCGAAGTACGCCTCCGGGGAGTGCGAGTGCTGGGCGCAGGCGCCGGGCGAGTAGCCCTGCTGCATCCGGATCACCAGCGGGGCCTTCCACCGGCCGTTGCTGGAGTACCGGATGGTGGAGATCTGGTTGACGAACTGGTCCATCGCCACGAACGAGAAGTCCGCGTACATGATCTCGGCGATCGGCCGCAGGCCGGTCATCGCCGCACCCAGCGCCATGCCGAGGAACCCGGTCTCGGAGATCGGGGTGTCGAAGATCCGCGCGGAGCCGAACCGCTTGTGCAGCCCCTTGGTGGCGCCGAACGGCCCGCCGGGCAGGGCGACGTCCTCGCCGAAGTAGACGGTGTCCTCCCGGCTGTCCAACGCCCAGGTCAGCGCGGCGTTGACGGCCTGGATGTAGCGCAGGGACTCAGACATGGACGTGCTCCTTGACGGTCGCCGGGTCCGGGAACGGCACGGCGCGGGCGGCGGTCACGGCGGCCTCGACCTCGGCGGCCACCTCGGCGTCGATGAGATCGAGACGGGCGGCCAGCTCGGGGTCGGCGGCCTGCCGGATCCGCGCGAGGGGCTCTCGTTCGCGGGCGGCGGCGACCTCGCCGGCCGGCCGGTAGTGTTGCACGTCGCCGCTGTAGTGACCGACCAGCCGTTCGGTCATCGCCTCCACGATGGACGGCCCACCGCCATCGCGCGCGCGGGTGACCGCCTCGGTGACCGCCTCGGCGACGGCGTCGCAGTCGTTGCCGTCGACCACCCGGCCCGGCACGCCGTAGCCGGCGGCCCGCTCGGCGAGCTGGCGGACGCGCACCATGTCCTCGATCCGGGACATCTCGGAGTAGACGTTGTTCTCCACGACCAGCACCAGCGGCAGGTCGAGCACTGCGGCGAGGTTGATCGCCTCGTGCACGTTGCCCTGGTTCATCGCGCCGTCGCCGATGCTCACCACCGAGACCGCGCCGCTGCCGGTGCGTTGGGCGGTCAGCGCCGCGCCGGCTGCGACCGGCACACCCGCGCCGACGATTGAGTTCTCGCCGATGAACCAGCGGTCCGGGTCGGTCAGGTACGGCGAGGCGGCCCGGCCGCCGCACAGGGCGGAGTCGCGACCCATCATCTCCGCGAACAGCCCGGTCAGGTCCACGCCCCGGGCGATGGCCCAGCCGTGGCCCCGGTACGTCGCGGTCACGTAGTCGCCGTCGCGCAAGGCGCGGGCGGCACCGACCGGGATCGCCTCCTGCCCGTTGCACAGGTGGATCGAGCCCGGGATCTCGCCGGCGTCCTTGAGGGCGGCCAGCCGCTCCTCGAACCGGCGGATCCGGGCCATCAGCCGATAGTCGTCCGGCAGACCCATCACACCCCCAGAAGTTAGAGCCCTATTCCGGCTCGTTCGCATCGGAGCCTAGACCAGGGCTGTAAGGCTATGGAAGAGTGAAGTTGCAAGTTTCTGGCCGTTATTGGTCTCTAATTTGGGGCAGGCATGCAGATCACCGCCGTCGAGTCGGTGGTGCGGGGCGACGCGCACTTCGTCCAGGTGCGGACGTCGGACGGGCTGACCGGCGTGGGCCAGTCCGCCTGCTGGGGTTACCCCGACGCCGTACACGCCGTGGTGGAGGCCTTCCGGCCGCACCTCATCGGCGCCGATCCGAACCGGATCGAGCACCACTGGCACCACCTCTACCGGATGGGGCCGTTCCGGGGCTCGGTGCTCACCGCCGCTGTCTCCGCCGTCGACATTGCCCTGTGGGACCTGCTCGGCAAGCGCCTCGGCGTACCGGTGTGGCAGCTTCTCGGCGGCCGGGTGCGGGACCGGGTCCGGCTGCACCTGCTGCTGCCGGGCACGGGGGCGGAGGCGCTGGCCGCGCAGGCGGCAGCCGCGGTGGCCGACGGCTTCACCGCGGTCAAGTTCGACCCGCTCCCCGCCGACTACGCCGACCTGTCGCTGCACCGGCTGGTCACGGCCACCGAGGCGACCACGGCGGCGGTCCGCGACACCGTCGGGCAGGACGTGGACCTGCTGATCGAACTGCACCGCAAGCTCACCCCGCTGCAGGCCGAGGCGGTGGTACCCGCGCTGGCCCGGCACCTGCCGCTGCTGGTGGAGGACCCGGTTCAGATCGACAGCATCAGCAGCCAGGCCGCCGTCACCCGGCGGGCGCTGGGTGTGCCGATGGCCAACGGGGAGCGGCTGCACACCATCTGGGAGTTCAAGGAGCTGCTCGCCCAGGGTGGCGCCCAGTACGTCCGCCCCGACCTGGGGCTGGCCGGCGGTATCAGCCACGCCCGCAAGATCGCCGCGCTGGCCGAGGCGTACCACGCGGCCGTGGTCAGCCACAACTGTCTCGGCCCGCTGCTGACCATGGCCTCGGTGCACCTGGACGCCGTCATCCCGAACTTCGTGACGCAGGAATACTCCCCTCTGGACGACCAGCTCGCCGACGGCCCGGCCCGGGCGTGTGTCCGCCGGCGGGGCGGCTACCTGCCGGTGCCGGAGGAGCCGGGGCTCGGCATCACCCTCGACCTCGACGACCCGACACCGCTGGACCTGACCGGCCGGCCGCTGACGCGCATCCCGCTGCGCGCCGACGGCTCGGTGGCCTACGCGGTCTGAACGCCGCTCCAGGTGGCCCGGCGGCCGGTACCGCCGGGCCACCCGCCCCGCGCCTCCGTCGGCACGCGCCCGCCCCACCGGGCGGCCCGTGGCCGCGCCCGCCGACGGATCCGCTCAGGTCTCCGGGGACCGGCCGACGTGGTGGAAGACCGGGTACGCCCACAACGGTTCCCCGTCGGTGTCGGCGATCTCGGCGAACAGGTGCGTCAGCGAACGGGTCCACCGCTCCTGCACCGTCGAGCCCCCGGTGACCCGCCGGGCGTACGAGTGACCGTGCCGGGTGCGCAGCACGCAGATCAGCAGCAGGCCGTGCCGGTAGATGTGGTAGTCGTAGATGCCCGCCTCGTCGAGCAGCGCGGACATCTCCGGCCAGATCTCGGCGTGCCGGCGCTCGTACTCCTCCTCGGCGCCGGGCCGTAGCCGGTACAGATGGCACACCTGCTCCCCCGGCCCGGCGTCGGCCGGGCCGGGGGAGCGGCCGACGCTCACTTGCCGGAGCCGGCGAGCGCGCCGGAGACCAATTGCCGCTGGAAGACCAGGTAGATGATGAGCACCGGCAGCAGGGCGACGATCAGGCCCGCGCTGACCAGGGGCACCGACACGTCGTACTGCCCGCTGAGCAGCGACACCCCGACCATCAGGGTCTTGCTGTCCGAGCCACCCATGATCACAAGGGGAAGCAGCAGGTCGTTCCACATCCAAACGAAGTTGAAGATGGCCAGCGCGGCCAGCGCCGGGGTGGCGATCGGGGTCAGCAGCCGGAACAGGACGGTGAAGTGCCCGGCACCATCCACCCGGGCCGCCTCGATCAGCTCGTCCGGGATCTGCTGAAAGTAGCCGGCGAGCTGGTAGGTGCCCAGCGGCAGCCCGAACGCGGCGTAGGCCAGGATCAGCCCCTGGTACTCGCCGGACATGCCGAGGTCGAGCACCGTCTGGTATAGCGGGTAGATGATCGCCTGGCTGGGAATGGTCAACGAGACGATGATCAGCAGGAAGACCAGCCTGCCGCCCCGGAAGCGCAGCTTGGTCACCACGTACGCGACCAGCAGCGCGGCCAGCACCGACAGCACCAGCCCGCCCACGGTGGTGACGACCGAGTTCAGCAGCAGCCGGGGCATGTCCATCCGGCGGAACGCCTCGAGATAGTTCTCCAGGGTGACCCCGCTGGTCGGCAGGCCGAGCGGGTCCTGGGCGAAGCCGGTCTGCGTCTTCAGCGAGCTGACCACGGTGAACAGCAGCGGGTAGATCGCCGCGACCGCGACCACCACCAGCACGAAGGTCAACAAGTAACGCCCGATCCGGGCGGCATGCGTGTTCATCGCGGCTTGCGGGTCCCCTCTTTGAACATGTGCCGCACGCTGAACACCGACAGCAGGGCGACGAAGACAAACAACGCGATGCCGATGGCCGAACCGTAGCCCCGGTCGAGGAACTGGAAGGTAGTCAGGAATACCAGGTACTCCGGCATCATCGTGGCGTCACCGGGGCCGCCCTGGGTCAGCGCGTAGATCAGCGGGAACAGCCAGATCAGCACACCAGACGCGCACAGCACGCTCCAGTAGGCAACGGTCGGGCGCAGCATCGGCACCACCACCGAGAACAATCGCCGCCAGAAGCCCGCACCGTCGAGGTAGGCGGCCTCCAGGGTCTCGTCCGGGATGGTGGCGAGGCCGGCGAGGTAGGTCATCACGCCCAAGCCGAAGAAGCTCCACAGCGCCACCGCGACCAGCGAGAAGATCGCGCTCCACCGGCCGTTGAGCCACTCGATGGCCAGGGGCTCCAGCCCGACCCCGCGCAGCAGGGCGTTGATCGGCCCCTCCGGGGCCAGGATCTGCCGGAACATGATGCCAACCACGATCGGCGCGATCGTGTACGGGACGAAGTACACCGCCCGGAAGAACCTCCAGCCCGGGGCCCGCTGGTGGATGAATACCGCCAGCACCAGCGGGATCACCACCCAGAACGGCAGGGTGGCCACCACCAGCAGGGCGTTGCGGAAGCTCGTGAGCACCATCGGGTCGTCGAGCATCCGGATGAAGTTGTCCGCCCCGGCGAAGGACCCCCCGTCGAACCCGCTCGACGACTCGAGACTGGTGATCACCCCTCGGATCAGGGGAACCAGTTTGAACACCACCACCAGGGCCAGGGCGGGCAGCACCAGCGCAGCACCGAGCCACCACTCCCGCGCCCGGCCCGACCCGCGCGGCGCAGGCGTGGGCCGGGCGGGCTCGTCGGCACCTGCCGACTTCGCGACCGGCGCGGTCGAAAGGGTCATCAGGGTTCCTTCCCGGGGGACTCGGGTCGGGGCGGCACGCCGGCCGCCCCGACCGGTACGGCTAGTTGCCCTGCTTCTTGGTGGGGCTGCGCTCCAGCGCCTGCTGCATCTGCTCCGCCCACTTGTCGACGGTGAGCTGGCCCAGGGTCACCTGCTGCCAACCGCGGGCGAGTGCGTCGGTCTCCTGGCCGGAGAGCATGACGCCAGCGTGCAGGGTTGGCTCCGCGACGAACTCCTGGATCTTCCGGAACGCCGGGGACGAAGGCAGCAGCGCGGGGTCGACGTTCTTGTTCAGCGGCTGGCCCTTGGCGTGCTTTACCCAGAGCTCGCCGTTCTCCTTGCCGGCCAGCCAGCTGATGAACTTGAGGCCAGCGTTCTTCTTCTCGCTCCACTTGGTGACGCCGTAGACGGCGCCCTCGATGCCGGAGAACTTCTGCGCCAGCGGCGCGTCCGGGTTGATCGCCGGCCAGCGCGTGACGCCGAGCTTGTCGTCGCCCAGGGCCTTGCCGAAGGCTTCCCAGTTCACCGCGTCCGAGATGATCGTCCCGGCGAAGGCGGCGTCCCCGCGCTGGAAGATGTCCGCGCCGTCGGGCAGCATCGTGATCGACGGGGCGTTCTTGTTCGTCCAGCCCTTGGTGGTGATCTCGGCCAGCTTCTCCAGCACCGACACCAGCTTCGGGTCCGTCCAGGACAGCGTGCCGGCCAGCAGCCCCCGGATGTCGTCCTCGGTCAGGTAGTTGCGGGCGATTTCCGGGAAGTCCCAATAGGCGGGGAAGGTGCCGGAGAGGCCGAGGGCGAGGCAGGTCTTGCCAGCCTTGGTCACCGCGTCGCAGGCAGCGCCGAACTCGGTCCAGGTGGCCGGCGGCTTCTCCGGGTCGAGACCGGCGGCACGCAGGACGTCCTTGTTGTAGTAGAGGACGTTGCCCTGGTAGGAGAAGGGCACGCCGTAACAGGGCTTGCTGGTGTCGAAGCCCTCACAAGCACCGCTGTAGGTGACCAGGTCCTTGTTGATCTCGGCGGCCTTGTCGCCGAGTGGCACGTACGCGCCGCGCCGGTCGAACAGCTCCAGCCCGGCGTTGTTCGCCATCACGTCCGGTCCGGACTGCGAGGTGATGTACGGGCCCTGCACCTCGGGGTACTTGTCGAACGGAACGGACTGCATCTCCAGCTTGATGTCCGGGTGGGCGGCCTCGAAGCTGGTCTTGACCTGCTTCCAGTACTCGGTGCCGCCCGGCTCCCAGGTCAACACCTTCAGGGTGACCGGGCCGTCGGAGGCGGCGTCACCGCCACCGCAGCCGCTCAGCAGCGCGGCAAGGGCGGTGCCGGCCGCGGCGATGCCGGCCCAGCTACGTCGAAACATCGGCAGAAGCTCCTGTCATGTGGGTAAGGGGCTCGGGGGAATCCGGCGGACCGCGCCACCGGAGGCGGCGCTGTCGACCACGGCCTCGGCGACTCGTACGACGTGCAGCCCGTCGGCGAGCGGGACCACCGCCGCCGGCTCGGTGCCGTCGATCTGGCCGAGGAAGTGCCGCAGTTCGGCGGCGAGCGCTCCGCCGCCGTCGGCCGGCGAGAGGAGCCAGTCGGGCGCCTCGGTCGGCTCGCCCTGGACGAGCAGCGTGGGATGGCCGAGGTCGACGTGTGCGACCCCGTCGGTGCCGTACACCTCGACCAGGTCCGAGGTGTGATTGGTGGCGTTCTCCGGGAGCAGGTAGCTGTTGCGGATCGACGACACGACGTCGTTGGCGTGCCGCAGCTCCGCCCAGACCAGGACGGGGTTCTCCGTTCCAGGTCGGGTCCGGGCCACCGCGCGGACCTCGACCACCGGGGCTGCGGCGTACCACAGCGCCAAGTCGATGTCATGCACGGCGGTGAGCAGCGCGGGGTGTTCGCGCGGGAAGAGACGGCTGAGCGTCCGTGGCCGGTCCCGGCGGGACGACACGGCGAGCACCTCACCGAGCCGGCCGGCGCGGACGGCCTCATACAGGGCGCGGTGCGGGGCGCTGTGCCGCAGGATGTGGCCGGGCTGGCAGAGCACACCGGTCCGCTCGGCGACGGCCACGATCGCGGCCGCGTCGGCGGCCGTCGCCGCGAGCGGCTTCTCCACCAGGACCGGCACCCCGGCGTCGAGCAGGTCCACGGCGACCGCCCGGTGCACCGGCCCGGGTACGCAGACCGAGGCGGCATCGGGCCGCTCGGCGGCGAGCAGGTCAGCCACGGAGGCGTAGGTGCGCGGAACACCGTACTCGGCGGCCACCCAGTTCCGAGTCGCGGCCTCCGGCTCGACCAGTGCCCCTACCGGCACACCGAGCGACCGGTACGCGGCCAGGTGACGGACGCCGAACGCACCGCCCCCGACCACCATCACCGACCGGGTCATGCCCGGACCGCCTCGGCCCCGGCGGACCGGTCGCCGCGGCCGGCCACGATGCGCTCGCGGTACTCGCCGGCGTCGTCGGCTGGGAGCCGGCCGTCGAGGACCGCCCGGGTCAGGCGCTCCAGGGCGGTCACCCCCACGCCGAGGCAGCGCTCGTCCACATCGAACGCACCGGAGTGCAGCGGCGCCCCACCGCGCTCGCCGGTCACCCCGAGCTTGACGTAGAGGCTGGGGCCGAGCGCACCGAGCAGGGCGAAGTCGTCCGTGGTCAGCGGCGGTTCCGTCAGGTCCACCACGTCGACCGGGCCGGGCAGCTCGGTGTGCGCGAGGCGCACCAGCGACGCCGCGTTGCGCACCGGGGGCATCTCGTTGGCCCAGGTGAACCGCAAGCCCAGGTCGAGCGCGGCGGCCTGCTGCCGGGCGATGCGCTCGATGACCCCCTTGAGCCGCTCGCGAGTGGCCTCGTCGTGGGTACGCAGCGTGCCGGTGGCCTCCGCGTGCGCGGCAACCTGGCTCTGGCTGGCCCCGCCGGAGATGGTGCCGATGTTGAAGGCGACCAGGTCGTGCGGATTGCGGGACCGGGCCACCCCGGCATGCAAAAGGTTGACGATGCCGCTCAGGCCGAGGATGGCATCCCGGCCCAGGGCAGGAGTGGCGGCGTGCGCGGCCCGGCCGAGCACCTCGATCCGGAAAGCGTCCTTCGCGGCCATCGCCGTCTCCCGATCGACGCCGATCGCGCCGACCGGCAGGTCGGGCCAGCAGTGCAGACCGAGGACGGCGTCGTACCGCCGCCCCCGCAGGGCCTCGTGAACCAATGCGGCGGCGGCACCGGACGCCTCGCCGAACGGGATCTCCTCGGCGGGCTGGAACAGCACGGTCACCGAGCCCCGGGCGGGCGGGTCGGCCGCCAGCCGAGCGGCTACCCCGTACATCACGGTCATGTGGACGTCGTGCCCGCAGGCGTGGCAGACCCCCGGGTTGCCCGAGGCGTACTCGACCTCCTTGGCATCCTGAATAGGATAGGCGTCCATATCGGCCCGAAGCAGCACCGAGGATCCGTCGGCACGCCCGTCGATCTCGGCCAGCAGGCCGGTACCGGCGATTCCGGTCCGCACCCGGGCGAACGGCGTGAGCCGGTCGGCGAGGGTGGCTGCCGTCCGGTGCTCCGCGAACCGCAGCTCGGGGTGCTGATGGAGCTGCCGGCGCAGCCGCACCAGATCGTCAAAGTCCTCGTGCCCCTGCTCCACGCGGCTTCACTCCTCGCCTCCGGCCAACAATCCGGACCTAATTGAGACAAGAACCTAGGCGAGCGGTGCTCTCGCGTCAATGGCCCGGTCGGAATGGGTTAGGGTCCGGCCATGGAACGCGCCGACGCACACCTACACCTGTTCGCCGACGGCTACCCGGGCCGCTACGGACGGTCCCCCGCTGGCGGCGACGAACTGACGGTCTACGACTCCCTGCGCCGCGTGCACGGCATCGGCCCCGCCCTCGTGATCGGATACGAGGGCGCTGCGGAATTCGCCGGCAACAACGCGCACCTCGCCCGGCTCGCCGCCGCGCACGACTGGATCGCCCCCGTCGCCTACGTTCCACCAACCGGGACGGCGAACCCGGACGACCTGGACCGCTGGTGGTCGGCGGGCTTCGTAGGGATCTCCGCCTACCTGACGGGCCCGCAGGCGAGCCGCACCTTCACCGGTTGGCTGGACGCCGCCGCCGGCGACCTCAACCGGGTCGGAGCGCTACTCAGCCTGAACGCCACCCCCGCCGCGACCGCCCACCTCGGCCCGACGCTGGCCGCCCTGGAGAACTGCAGGTGCTCATCAGTCACCTCGGCCTGCCCGGCGCCCACACCGTCCCGCCGGACCGGGACGTCGCCACCTCGGCGCTCGAGCCGCTGCTCGGTCTGGCCGACCTGCCGCGCGTCGGGGTGAAGATCTCCGGCCTGTACGCGGCCAGCGACCCGTCGCACGCCTACCCGCACGACAGCGCCCGCCCGTTCGTCGACGTGCTGCTCGACGCCTTCGGCCCCCGGCGCCTCTACTGGGGTTCGGACTTCTCCCCCAGCCTCGACCACGTCTCCTTCATCCAGACCCTGCACCCGGTCGGCCTGGACGCCCTCTCCCCCGCCGACACGGCGGACGTCTACGGCGGGAACCTCCGTAGGGCACTACGACATCAGCTGGATCTGGCAACTCATGCATGACGCGAACCGGCACGCCGGCCACCGCCTGACCAGAGAATCATCCGCGCGTAGGCCCGCGGACATGTAGCTCGCGTCTCGCGCTGCCGTGCTACCGGGAACTCTGTCCTATCCGGAGCAGCGACACGCCGCCGCGCACCCTGATCGGGCGCCCTTGCGCGGAGCCCCCTCAGCCGGCCCCGCCTCCACGACCTGGCGGCGGTACGCGCTCATACCGACCCGGGCTTGCCGGGCGACTCCGCGTCCCCCTGGACGTCCGCTCATACCGCTGGTTGGGCGTCAGGCTCGGGGAGATTTCGGTAGGTGCGAAGGCGCAGTTGGTACTGCTGAGCTGGGCCTCGACCTTGAGCCGGCGTCGAAAGTGCCCGAAACTGATCACTGCGGCTGCACCCTCGCCGCATCCCGTGCAGGATTAGCGATTTCAGCAGCACCGGCTGAGCTCGGCTCGTCGAGAACGAGCGGACGTGACGGGCACCGCGCTGGTGGCTGGCCTGCGTAATGCCCCGCCTGCCGAAGGACCCCGGCGGGGAGTGGCTGCCACGGCAGGAAGGGCATTCATTGCCGGACGCGGGGTGGGCTGAGTTTCCCGGTGTACGGCGAGGTCGTCCACGCGGTGCAGTGATTCCGAGTTGCGAGGACGCAGCATCAGTGCCAGTACGGGTTTCGGGATGTAGCGGGCGGCTCCTGAGACCGCCATCCAGCCCATCCGTACGCGGGTCGTGGTGTCGGAGACCTGTTCCAGGGTCAGGCGGACACGGGCGATGCCGAGTAGCCCGGCGTGCGCCTCGAGTTCGAGTAGCCGGTTCGGCTCCATCGCGCGTACCACGGTCCGGTCGTCGATCTGCAGCGGCCAGGGACCCAGCCGGTGGTGGACTCGGGTGCCCACCGCGGGCCAGCCGGCGTCGACGGCCCGCACGTGGGCGGCACCGACGACCCAACTGGCGTAGCTCCAACCATCCGCGAGCACCGCAAAGATGCGTTCGAGAGGGGTACGGATGGTGCCCTGAACCTCGATCATCACGTCTCCTCGGCTCCGGCCCGGCACGCATTCCCTGCCGAGTCGGAGCCAAACGAACGGTGTGGGCTCGACCGCCCGGATCACTTCGGGACGCCGAGCCGGAACACAAGCTGGAGGTCTACCGCAGCCTCGGGCTGCACCTGTCGTACGACCCGGAAACACAAACGGTGCGGGCAAGTGTTGACCTTGCCGCGCACCGTTGGGATTCGGTTCGTGTCCGAGGATCGACACGAACCGATGCCCAACGCGGATTGCGCGTTGTCGGCGCCATCCCGATCGGCTGATACTCACCCTACCCGCACCGAAAGAGCTCGGCCGACCTCCACCCCAATCCACACACATCCGAATGTCGGCTGCGCCTGAAAAGGTTGAGCCGGCGTTGACACCGGACGGAGGCGGAGTGAGAGAGGACGCTGGCCGTCATGGTCCCCGGCATCAGCGGCACTGCCGGCCCTGCCGGTGCCGTGACCATCATCTGGCGATCGGCCTAATTCCGACGGGATCGAGGGGGCCAGCCCACCCGGATCGAGCAGCGTGTTCGACGCCACCGACCAGCATCCGACCAAAGCGATCGAGGGTATCCGCGAGTCTTGGCCTGCGGATACCTCGCTCGTCGAGACAGCCCAACTTGAGCCGACAACCCCTTGGTACCAAGAGTAGCTATCCCGGACTTGTCATCAGCTATCGGAAGTGGGCGTCGAGCTGCATAGACACCCTCGACGAGTGATCGCAAATTGTCACTTATTGTCAACCTCAGCCGTGGGCTTTCGGGGGGTCGACGGGGGACCTTCGGGGTCCGTTCCCGGCTCATCGCATCCCTACCACCGCAGCTCCCCTGATCAACGGCCTGCGGGTCGCGCGGGCGGGCATTCGGCAGTTTGGGGGCGGCGCCCAGCGGCTGCAGCGACCGCCCGCTGCGGCCGTCGAGCTGCCGATTCCGGCAGCACCGCACCGTCAGGAAGGTGGCTACCCAGCCAGGCGCGGCACTCAGCCGGCTTACCCCACTACCGGAGGTCCACCGGGCTCATGGAGTCGCCGAGGGCCTTATCCACCGTTACCCCAGCGAGGTCGTTCATCACCATGTTCACCAACTCCTCAGGGATGTCGTGGCGCCCAGCCTCTCGGATCTCCTCGTAGATGGGCCGGGGCGTCCACGCGGCCGGACTTCGATCGACCATCTCGATGATCGCCTTGACCTTGGCCCAGGGGACCTCGTCCGGTCCGCCGTAGGCGCTGTAAAGGTGGAGCGGCCGATACAGCCGTCGGCCGATGTCTTCGTCACGGACCACCTGTACCTCCCTAGCCTCGGGAGACCGACGCTAGGGAGCACGCGGATCGCGGGTCCATGACGGCGTGCCGGCATGCTTCTGCCATAGACATGCGGAAACCTGCAGCTCTGCGGTGTCTAAGCTGAGGTTCTGTCGCGCTGGGGAGGTCTGTCGGCCGTGGCCGTCCCTGTCGGCGTCTTCGACCCCTTGCCGATGTTCCGCCAGGGGGTGGTGGCAGTTTTGTCCGCCGCTGGCTACGACGCGTACGACCCTGAGGATGTGGTGGCGTGGGCAGGTCGGGCGTCAACCGGGGTGGTTCTGCTGACACTCGGCGCTGACCAGGACTGGCAGCTGCTAGGACAGCTTCACGAGCGGACGCACACGGCTGTCGTCGCCCTATTCGATGAGGTCGACGCAGTGACCGCGGCACGTGCGCTCCGGGCGGGAGCGCGGTCGGTGCTGCCCCGGCAGGTCACCGCCGCAGCGCTGTGCCGCACGGTCGAGGCGACCCTTGACGGACAGGCGGTGCTGCCGTCGAACACCGCGACCGTACTCGCTGCCGGCGAAGCGACCGGCGAACCTGGCGAGGCGATGCCATCGGAGGAACAGCGGATATGGCTTCTGCGCCTGGCCAACGGAACCACAGTGGCGCGGTTGGCGGTCGAAGCCGGCTATTCCGAGCGGGCGATGTACAGGTTGCTGCAGGCGTTGTACGAGCAGATGGGAGTCGAGGGCCGCATGCAGGCCATCATCCGTGCCCAGGCCCGGGGTTGGCTCTGCTGATTGCACTCAGCACCGGGCCGAGCCGGCCCGGTTGGCGGCCGCACGTCTCGAGTTGCCGAACCAAGAAGTTCAGGAGCTCTTCCGTTCCCA
The DNA here is from genome assembly GCF_040302465.1 of Micromonospora sp. NPDC126480. Lineage (NCBI taxonomy): Bacteria > Bacillati > Actinomycetota > Actinomycetes > Micromonosporales > Micromonosporaceae > Micromonospora > Micromonospora sp. NPDC126480. The sequence continues at coordinate 57,086 of NZ_JBEORU010000002.1, read as the reverse complement.
TGGCCGGCGGGTCGGTGCAGTCTCGGGCAGCGCGGAAGGCGTCGACGGACGCACGCAACGCCGTATCACTGTTGAGCGCACGCCAACAAAGCGCGAACCCCCGCATCTGCAACGCGCTGATGTCTTGGGGGTCCCGGCTGCGGCGCTCGGCCTCATTCTGCAGGTCCTCGAAGCACCGATGGGCCTCCTCGACCCGGCCGTCGAGGGCGATTGTCAGGGCTCGGAGAGCGGGAACGATCAGCGACCGCTGCTTGCGTCGTATGCGGTTGGCGGCATCGATCGCAGCCTGCGCGGCGGCTAGGTCGACGGGCTCGATCCGCAGGTACGCCATGCACCGGACGGTGTGCGCCTGAACTTGCAAAAGCAGGCTACGTTGGCGACGGGCCCGGGCGAGCACGTCGTCCGCCAGCATCAGCGCCTCGTCGGGCCGGCCGCGATCGAGAAGGAGGTCTGCCCTCGCGTCGTCGCACGCGGTGCGCAGCGTGCTGTCCGGCTGGTTCTCTGCTTCGTCCCGGGCCTCCGCGATGCACCGCTCAGCGTCGGCGAACTCGCCAAGCTCGGCCGACCATCGGGCGAGCTTGAGCGCGATGGCGACGGCGCCGTCCGAGCCGATTTCGCGGGCCAGTTTCAGCGCCCGTTGCGCCAGCGGTACCGCCTCGCGGTAGTTACCCCAGCGGCGGTAGCAGTCGGCAAGCCCTTCGCTCGCAGCGAGTTGATCGTCCGGCGTCTCCCGCAGGTTCGCCTCGGAAAACGCGAGCCCGAACAGGTCTGCGGCCTTCTCCGTCTCGCCCAGATCCCAGTGCGTCGCAGCCAGATTGATCCCAATGGACAGACGGTCGGACGAATCACCTTCGGATTCCGCAATGTTCAAGGCGTCCTGAAACGCTTCGATCGCGTCGTCGAGACGGCCCCTTGATCGATAGAGGTCGCCTAGACTGTTGAGGTTCAACATCTTCGGTCTCGGGTCGGTGAGCAGGTTCCGAATGTGCTCGCGGCGCCCGAGAAGGAGTGCCTCGCTGTCCCATCTTCGGAGCAAGACGTCGAGCTGCTCCATCTTGGAGAGCGCGGCCTCGTACCGTTCGGCGCGCCGCAACACGTCGATGAGGGCGAAGTGCCCATGCAGGTCATCGACGCCATTGACGTCATCGTCAGCCTTCAGTCGGGATCCAAGCTCACGTGCGGCGCTCCACAACATTCGCCGCCAGTCCTCCCCTTCTAGCGGAGGCTCGCCGCGCATCTGGTACGGGTCTGAGGGTGGCAGGCTGTAGAGGCCGTCAACCACCGTGACCAGTCGTTGATCGGCCAGCTTCTGCAATAACGAGGCTGCGTGTTGGGCGGGGAGCCAATGCTGGACCAGGGCGGCAATCGCCTCGGGCGCCACCGGCGTACCGAAGGCAGCCAGAGCCGCGAGCAGCCGCCGTGAGTGTTCATGCAGCTGATTCTTGAAGGCGTCCGCGAGGAAGCGGGGCACCTCTTCCGACGGTCGGGCAGTAACCTCGTCGACCAGTGCACCGGCACCATACTCGCTGCCGACCGATTGGACGATGACCTGGGCGAGCCAGGCGTACGAGGGGTTGCCGCCGAGCCGTTCGCGCAGCGTGTCGGCCTGGGATTTGGTCAGCCCGGTCAGGCCTGTCCCCACCGGTTCATTGAGCACCCGGAGAAGCCGGCCGAAGTGCGGCTGATGCAGACCCTCCACCGCGATCTGTTTGGCTGCGCCCGGCCACGTACAGCCTAGTGTCGATGACGGGCGGGCGCTTGACACGAGAAGCACCTTCGCAGCCCGGCCCGGTGTGGTTGCGATGGTATCGAGGGCTTGGTCGAACTCGGTGTCGACGACAGCACCGGTCTCCTTCTCGAGCAATACTTCGGCCTGATCAATCATGATCACGACCAGTCGATCGAGGGCATCCAGAGCGGCGTTCAGACGGATGTGCACCGTCTCGCCGGGCCGCAGCCGGTCGTCCGTAGTCCCGTACTCTAGGCTTTCCACCAAGGTCATGGCATCTGGTCGACGAACGGCAGCGGCGTGGTGTTCGACCACCCGTACGCCACGAAGCCGCAACTCAGCCGTCACCGCCCGGGCGATGATGGACTTGCCGACACCGGCCGGGCCGAGTAGCAGTGTCACGGCCGGACCAGGGGACTCCAGTGCCTCACGGAGCTGCTTCCTCGTTCCCTCGTGACCGATGACCGGCCGAATGAGCAGGGCATGCGATCCCCCGGCGACGGCGAACATCTCCGGAATGAGGCGCATCGGCTGAACGTCGGGCCGTCGATAGGACAGAAGACCGCGGGCGAGCAGACCCGCGAGCCGCAGGCACCACCAGCGCCCGACCGGGCCCACCGATTCGTACGTGCTGTGCCAAACGGCCTGGGCGAGGAGGGAGACCTGCATCTGCTTGTTCCAGGGCCCCCGCCATGTGGCCGCGAAAGGCGCCTCGCCTGGATCACAGAGAGCCCGGATCACGGCGGCAAGGTCGGTCGGCGCATCGGTCGGTTGCTTACCCGGCGCGAGCACGAACTGCAGAAGGCCGTTGAATGCCACCTGATCGAGATTCGTGACCCGATGCGCGAGCAGGGAGACGAGCAGCGTGGCCAGGTCCCGGGTCAGCGGCGCGCTGGATTGAAACGTGGCAAGGTCGATCAATCGATACCGGCCGGCGCTCGGGTCGCGCCCGATGTTCGCCGGCACCAAAATGTTGTCCTGATGTAGATCGCCGTGCACATGGCCGCTGATGCGGGGCTCCGGCCGCGCCGTCGAGAGTGCAGGATCGTTCAGCAGGGCCAGCGGATTGGGGAGCGCCCCGTCGTCGTCGGTCATGAACCACCGAACGTCGGCGGGAACGACCCAGCCGCTCGTTAGGTCCCCGAGCTCGCTTCGGAGCAACTCCGGAACCGTCATCTCGGGCATCTGAAAGGCCGGACCCGTCCACTCCTCAAGCAAACCCCGGCGTACCTGATGGCATACGTCACCGAGTTGGTGATCCCGGATCCTCGATAGGACCGTCATGCTGTCGAGGTCGTCCCCGGCAAGGTGCTGGAAACTGACGAGTTCATCGGTCGGACACCTCACCGGGTCGAACGCGATGCTGACCATGTGGTTCCGCGGGAAACTCGAGACGACGCCGTGCTGGTTCGCGGCATCGTGCTGGGCGTTCTCGGGCGCAGCGGCGCCCGGTGGGCTGACCTTGGCAATGCATCGTTGTGGCACCTTGTGGTCAGCGTGCGCGTGTTCGACCACGACAGCGACGAGCTTGGCGCCAGTGAAACCACGTGCCTGCCAGCCACTCGAGTCCGGTCTGATCGTTAGATTGCGATCGCCGAACGCTGCCCGAACCGCATCCGCCGGTACCTTACCCAGTGCCTCGGCAAGGGGGTCTTGTTGCGGCACTGCAGGCCCCCCATCTCTTTGACAGCGGCGTGCCGCGAGTGTCACACATCTGCCACCGAGCCGATACCGGTCGTCACGGCGCGACGGGAGCCCTGTCGGAAAACAGACAGGAACTCAGGGCCCGGGCTGCCTGTTGAAGCGCTCCTCGAGCGCCTGCTTCCGATACTCAAAGTCGCGCTGGTCGCGATCGTGGTACCGCCGGAAGAACCACACCGGCGTGCGAGCTTGCTGTCGGCGCAGGAGGAAGAGCACGTCCTGGAGCTGGCGGGCGAGGGCATCCCACTCCGGTCCCGGCATCAGCCGAGTCGTGGACGGCTGGGCGCTCAGTCCGTACACCATCTCCCGGACCCGGGTCCGCTCGCGATTGTTCGACAGCTGGACGCGGTAGGTGTCGAGACACAGCATCAGTAGACCCAACGACGGCACGAACCAACCGCCGATGAGTGCCGACACGCTCATACCGGTGAGCAAGCCTATGATCACTCCGGTCAGTACCCACAGAACAGCCAGGCCAGCCAGCAAATGGGCGTAGCGTTGACGCACCTTGGAACCCCAGGCGAAATTCTGCTCGAAACAAAACAGAGCAGCATAGGGCCCGGGGACCTCGGCGACGACGTAGTAGTCCCTGAGCCAGCTCTCCTCGCCGTGGAAACGGCTCTTCAGCTCACTCAACTGGTCCTCGGGGACAGCTGGCCCAACGAGGACAGGGTTGGCAGGGAGGTCGAACAGCGTGCAGTCCATCATGTCCTGCAGGACTGCACCCAAGCGCTGGTAGCGCTCCGCCCATGGACTCAAGACGATCGCGTACACACCAGTCCACAAGGCACCCGTCAAACTGACGGCGGACGCGGTCATTGGTGCGATCTTGGCGACGATGCCGAGTGCGGCAACAGCCATGGAGAGGACCAGCGCGCCAGTATAGACCCGTTGTGAACGCTCATGCGTGACGGCGATGGCGCGCTGCAAGTCGAGGATCCGGGCGCTGTTCTGTCGGGTCGCCAGATCCGCCATCAAGACCTCCAGCAGCCGGGCCGATGACTAGAACCTAGTGACGAGGCAGGCCTCGGCATAGTGCGAGCCGGCACTTGGGCACGGGCCGCTGCGGCTCGAACGTTCCCGGCAGCTCCCCGACTCTAGCCTGGGTGATTCACGGTGATCGCCGAGGTGTGCTGTTCGTCGGCGTGTAGATGAGCGGAAGTGCCTGCCCTGCAAGGGAAACTTGTGATTGCGACATCTACAGGTTTCTCTTCGAGGGAGGCACTTCCAAGGTGCAGCTTACGGCGTGGTCGAGGGATCTGCGGGTCACCGCGGGCGGGTCGGGTGTGGTGTCGCACGTCGGTGCGGCGCTGCTGCGGATGCTGGCCGACCGGACCGGGTTGACCGTGGCGTTGTCGGCGGGGCTGGCCCGGGCGGGCCGGTGGCCGGTGCATGATCGGGGTCGGGTGCTGGTCGACCTCGCAGTGATGATCGCCGACGGCGGGGAAGCGATCGCCGACATCGACGTGCTGCGCCACCAGCAGGAGGTGTTCGGGCCGGTGGCCTCGGACACCACGGTGTGGCGGGCCCTGGATGAGATCGGTGCGGTGCAGCTGCGGCGCATCGCCAAGGCCAGGGCGAAGGTGCGGGCCCGGATGTGGCAGCTGTTCGGCGGTCCACGGCGGCGACGGCGGCCGGTCGGGACGTCGGTTCCGAGGTCGTCGTGCTGGACATCGACTCCACGATCGTCCTCGCCCACAGCGAAAAGGAAGGCGCGGCGGCCACCTACAAGCACACCTTCGGGTTCCATCCGATCCTGGTGACCTGCGACAACACCGCCGAGCTGCTCGCCGTCAAGCTGCGGCCGGGCAACGCCGGCGCCAACACCGCCGCCGATCACCTCGACGTGCTCGCCCAAGCCATCGCGCAGGTCCCCGCACCGCACCGCCGGCACCTGCTCATCCGCGGTGACTCCGCGGCGGCCACCCACGCCGTGCTCGACTGGCTCACGGAGCAGGACAGCAAGCGCGGCCAGCGGGTGGAGTACTCCCTCGGGTGGTCGATCGGCGAGACCGAACGTGCCGCCATCACCGGCCTGCCCGCCTCCGCGTGGTCGCCAGCGATCGACGCCGACGGCGCTGTGCGCGACGGCGCCGCCGTGGCCGAACTGACCGGTCTGCTGCACCTGCCAGGCTGGCCGGCCGGGATGCGGGTCATCGTTCGGCGGGAACGCCCCCACCCCGGCGCCCAGCTGACGCTGTTCGAGCACCGGGACGGCTGGCGCTACACCGCGTTCGTCACCAACACCACCACCGGCGCCTTGCAGTGGCTGGAGGCCCGCCACCGGGCCCACTCCCGTGTCGAGGACCGGATCCGCTGCGCCAAGGACACCGGCCTGGGCCGGTTACCCTCCCGCGAGTTCGCCATCAACGCCGCCTGGTGCACCGCGGCGGCGATCGCGGTCGACCTGATCGCCTGGCTGCAGATCCACGCTCTACACGGCGAACTGGCCAAAGCCGAACCCAAACGGCTGCGCTACCGCCTGCTGCACCCCGCCGCCCGACTCGTGCGCGGGCAACGCCGCCGCTGGCTTCGCGTTCCCGCCACCTGGCCCTGGGCTGAACAGATCACCGCCGCGTTCACCCGGATCACGGCCATCCCCGCCCCCGGCTGACCAGCTCAGCCGCTGCCCCGACAACCCGGAGGACCCCAGGAGACCACGCCCGCCGCCGCGATAGACGGCCCGCCACCATGCCCGGAACCACAATCGCATCGATCAACAGCGATCACACCTGCCGGGGCGGAAGGAACCGGCGTCAGGCGCGAATCATCGAGGCTAGAACGCCTGCTCCCGGCGGGCCTACGATTTCGGACGCATCCCCTCGCGCTGCGCCAGGCGACCCGATCTCTCACTCGAACCGATTGGTCGACAAATGGGGCAGCCGGGATCATAGTCGTGGTTGCGCAAAAATCTGGGATTACTGGCTCCTCAGAGGAAAAACAATCAATTCCCGTCCTTCCACGCCTTACCTAGACGACTTGGATCACACCAATCCGACTGCTGAAATCCGTCAGAGAACTGGGGGCCGGCCTGGCAAGCAGAGTCTGGGCATCCTCGTTCCGACGCTGGCTACCTAGTCCAACACCCACCCGCCGCAGACTAGCTTTGTCCACAAGGGGACGAAACGCCTCGACAGGTAGACGCGACTCCGTAATGAGCAATTCCTCCAGATTTGGTGCATTCCTCAGCGATTCAAGCGAATCAGCTTCGCGCAGGTTTCGCATGTCCGTCAAGTCAACTCTGAGTAACTCAACATTCGCACTTAGGTCGGGCAGACGACCCACCTTACTGAGATCGTCAAGCCACAGCCACTTGAGAGATCTAAGCTTCCTAACCCAATCAACAGTGGTTACGCCACGAGTTCCTCTCACTGCCAGATAATGCAAATCCCCCACTCTCGACACCCAAGAATCCGACTTGAGGGATCCGAGCGTCAGCGCCAAGGATTCCAATCTCGGCAGCTCGAGCGTCTGCAATATTCCGTCCAGAGAGTGACGCCAAAGAGCTAGGGCGCGCAATTCCTTGTTTACCTGCAGGAGGTCGACCAAACCCTTGACATGTTGCACGACCCGAAGCGTCCGCAGACGCTCGAATCGCATCGCAGGTTCCAAGTCAAGCGCATGGGCCGTCTCGCCTAGATCCAGGTAGGCCAAGTCGGCCGGTAAGTACCTCAGTCCTTCCAGCGTGGTCACATGGTGCAAGCCAGCAAGACTGAATTTTCTGAGAGACGGAAACCAGCGAAGGAACTCAAGCTTCGCCATCTCTTGGTCGAAGCCGAACGCCCTAAGCAGAATCTGCGGGTTTTCCTGCAGAAACGAGGCTAGCGCAAGGTACTCGTCGTCATGCAGATTGCGGTCGATCTGCACCCTCTCAAGGGTATCGATCGACGCTCGAAGGGAGGCAACATCAAACGGAGACTGAACTGTGACGAAACGTTCCAATACCTAGCACCTCCCATCCAAAACAATAGTTTCGCGCGATTTTTCAGGGGTGACCGTCGACAAATTGAACACTCCGATACGTCGACATTGTATCACTCTGCGCCACGAGCAAAAAAATCTGACCTGGCACTCTCCTAGCGATAAACTTATGCGATCAATCGGGCTTTGGACCGTCGTCACGCTTTCCCCGAGCCAAAACGTCCATGACCACTCTATGAACACCTACAGCCACTCCTATGCGAAAGAGGGCTAGATGCCATTCAACCTAAGCCAGGCGTTCCCCCATTCCACGGCTCTTTCATAGTATGAATGCTTTGGGCTGATACTGTTAATCTTGTTCAACCCCTGGTTTCGCACAATCAACGCCTGCTCAATAGCACGCGCCTCGCCCCTGGTCACGGTCGACGTTGTGATTTCTTTGATGTCAAATCGTGTACCGTGCTGCGCCTGCCGCTTGGCAATTCCCTGCTTCGTTATTCCGGAATACACCCAGGTTGTACCGTCGTCCGCATAGCCCATGTAGACCCGATAGCCCCCGACTGAATTGCGACCAGCGGCGAGCGCCTTGGGAAGCAATGGCCGTAGCAGTGAACCGGCTCCTGCTTCTTCGTATCCCATGACGGGGAAAGGCCCGTTCGGATCGAATCCGCACCAATCGGCATGGCTTCCGCAGATTTGCGTCGCCATTTGACCGGCAACACCTTCGTTGTTCCTATCGCAGAAGATCTTCCAACTGCAATAATCCCGCTCAGCAGCGTCGAGCGCCTCGTTAAGTTCTTCAGGCGAAGGGGCAAGGATCAAGAATCCATACAGCGACGTCCCGCTGGCGAGCGTCCTCGTATCCTCGTCGATCTGCTGCTCACAAGACCTGAATCCAGTGCAAGACGCCCCGGCGCCGCCAGAGCTACCGCTCTCCTCCGTCGGCGGCGGCGGCGGAGGCGGCTCGGGCGCGTTCATCGGGGTGCCGGTGACCGTGACACCGCTCTCGGTTTGGTAGCCGATCTGGCCACCTTCGCTTTGGCTGTTTCCTTCTATGTGGATTAGCCCGCTGGGGTCAGAGAAGGTGATCGGGCTGTTGTTGCTGTATGTGTAGCCGTTCCACTGCTGCGGGTCGCCAAGATCATGGATGGGGTCGACGGAGATGAACCGTCCGAGGGTGGGGTCGTATTCTCGGGCGCCGAGGTGGGCGAGGCCGGTGTCGTCCTTGGTGCCGCCGACGAATCCCTTGCTGCCCAGCCAGGGAGTTGGTGGTGTTCCGCGGTCTTCGCCGTAGGGCATGGTTCGGCGGCGTTGACTTGTCAAAGTGCCGGCATCGATCTGGATTTGGCCGGTGCCTTGGTGGTTGTTGATCGTCCATTTGAGGCCGGCAGCATTACGGACCGCGTAGCCGTCGTAGTAGCGAGTGCCGTCGGTCTGGCTACTGCCGGTGGCGAGTTCGAGTTCGGTATTGCCGAGGTAGAGGGTCGTCTTGTCGGGTGCGCGGGTGATGAGGCGGTTGCCGTCGGCGTCGTACAGATAGCTGGTGGTTTGGCCGTTCTCGGTGAGGGCTGCCAGGTGGCCTTCGGGGTCCCAGGTCAGGGTTTGGTTGGTGCCGATGTCGGTGGTGCGGGTGAGCGTGTTGCCGGCGTCGTCGTAGGTGAACGACCGGATGGGAGTGCCGGCCTTGGGCCCGGTCGCGGACACGCTGGTCAGCGTGTGCGGTTGGGACTGTCCCGTAGCGGGGGTGGTGTAGGTCCAGGTGGTGTCGCCGCCGGGGTCCTTGTCGACCTGGGCTTTCCGGTTACCGCCCTTGTCGAAGGTCCACTGCCGCCAGTAAGGATCTGCGCCGGCGCGCTGTGGTGTGGCGCAGCTCCACGAGGATTCAGTCCACGCTTCGACCAGCCGCTGCAGATGGTCGTAGGTGAAGCATTCGACCTGGTCGCGGGTGCCGTTGGTCTTGCCGGCGATGACGCTGATCAGGCCGTTGTCCCGGTAGGCGTAGTCGGTGGTGAACTTGTCGTCCCACGTGCCCGTCGTGAGCTGGCTCTCCGTGTCGACCTGGGCGTTGGTCAGGCGGCGCGTAGCGGGGTCGAAGGTCGTGCCCAGCCGTACCTGCTTGGCAAGGCTGCCGAGGTAGGTGCGGTAGGGCAGCCCGTCGTAGTGGTAGTCGACGCTGTTCAGGTAGAACTGCTGGCCCGACCTCATCGAGTTCAGCTGGCCCTCATCGCGGTAGCCGTAGGTGAGGGTTTCGGCGGGCAGGCCGCCGACGCCGGGCAGGCTGACGGTGGCCCGGGCGCCGTTGACCTTGTAGGTCATTGACAAGGTGTAGGTGCCCGCGAGGGCACCGTTGGCGGTGGAGGCGGGGATGGTAGCCGTCGAGGACAGGGGCCGGTAGCTATCGTCGTAATCGCCGATGCTGGTGGTGTAGGCCAGCCCGGTGTCGTAGCGGGTGGAGCTGGTCAGTTGGCCCTTGTCGACGGTGTCGTAGACCCATTTGGCGCGCAGTGTCCCGTTTGGGCTGTCGTCGCGCACCTCGGTCTTGCGGCCGAGACTGTCGTAGGTGTAGGCGAGTTTCTCGCCGCGTCCGTCCTGGGAGGTGGTCAGCTGTCCGGCGTTGTCGTAGGTCTTGACGGTGGTGCCGGCGTCGGGGTCTACGGTCTGGGTTTGCCGGCCGAGGAGGTCGTAGGTGTAGGTCCAGTCGTTGCCGGCCGGGTCGGTGACACCGGTGAGTTCGCCGCGCCGGTTGTAGGTGTAGGTGGTGGCGTCGTAGCTACCGGCGAGGCTGCCGCCGGTGTGGAACTGCCGTTTCTGGATGACGTTGCCGCGGGCGTCGACGAGATCTTGGGTGGTGGTGCCGCCGGTGGGTGGGATGGTGGCGGTACGGTCGCCGTCGTAGACGGTGCTGGTCTTCCACTTGTAGGCGTTGAGTGACCAGGTTTCGGCGGCGGTCTGCCGGCCGAGGCCGTCATACGCGTAGCGGGTTTGCCGTTCGATAGTCGTGTCGGCGGCGGTGACGAGGGTGGTGGTGGGGCCGGAGGCGTTGTTGTAGAACACCGACGACTTGGCGACCAGACCCCGGTCGTCGTAGACGGTGTCGGCGATGACGCGTTTGCCGTCCGGCGCGGTGCTCTGGGTTTGGCGGGGACGCAGCAGGCTGTCGAGGATCTGGTGGGAGATGATCTGGTTGCCGTTGGGGCCGAGCGTCTTGGTGGTGACGTAGGAAGCGGCGGCGTTGCTGAGGTTGTAGGTGTACTCGGCGTCCGGGGTTTCCGAGGTGGGCCGGTTGTTCCAGGTCTTGGTCAGCCGTCCTAGGCTGTCGTACTGGCCGGTGCTGGTCTTGCCGTTCGGGTCGACGACGGCGACTGGCAGGCCGCGGCCCACAGAGAGGTTCGTGGTGACGGTGTGGGAGAGCGAGTTGGTGACCCGGATCTGATTGGTCAGGCCATAGTTGACGGAGAAGTCGGTGGTGGTGGCCCGGCCGAGCGCGTCCATGACCGTCGTCGGGCGGCCGTAGTTGTCGTGCGCTGCTTCGCTGGCGGTGATCCAGTTCGGTGTGGTGGCGGTGTAGTCCTTGACGTTGTCGACGCGGGTGACATCGCCGAACGACGGCTTGCGGTCCAGGCTCGGCGACGAGGCGCCCGGCTGGTCGTAGTAGTAGCGCACCGCGCCGAGGGCATCGCCGGGGTAGGCGGGCGTGGTTGCGCAGGTACCGGCAGTGCTCTCTTGCCGCTTGAGGGTGCCGGTCTGGTACATCGGCATTCGCGCGATCAGGTCCCCTGAGAGATCGCCGAGGGTGATGTTGCCGACCGCGATCAGTTCGCCGCCGACGTCGGTGGCGGCCATGCCGTAGTGCAGGTCGGTGGAGCCGGAGACGAATCCGCCGGCGCCGTTGCCTCGGTACAGGCGCAGACCGCCGCCGCCGCGCACGACGATGTCGGGGTGGGCGTCGCCGGAGTAGTCGCCCCAGCCGGTGATGGCGTCGAAGCCCTGCCAGCCGGTGCCGATGAGGGTGCCGCCGTTGCCGTTGGTCCACCCGCCGGAGCCGTTGCCGGAGTACAGGTACAGCTCACCGTTGGGTTTGCGGGCGATGACGTCGCCGACGCCGTTGGCGGCGAAGTCACCGACGGAAAAGATCATGTCGAAGCCGCCCCAGCCGCTGCCGACCTGCACACCGGTGGCGGTGAACCCGCCGGTGCCGTTGCCGGTGTGCAGCCACAGGGTTCCATCGGGCTTGCGGGCGATGATGTCGCTGTTGCCGTCGCGGGTGAAGTCTCCCGGCGACAGGATCGTGTCGTAGACGTTCCAGGTGCCGGAGATCTGGGTACCGGCGCCGAACTCTCCGTTGCCCGTGCCGGTGAACACCCACAGCGTCCCGTCGGCCTTGCGGGCGAGCAGATCCGTGGCTCTTCCACCGGTGATGTCGCCGGCGGTGAAGACGCGGTCGTAGGCGCTGAAGTCGGCCAGCCACGTCCCTTGTGCAGCGCCGTTGATCGTGTCGAAGCGGCGCAGGTCCGCGCCCGTGTTGAGGATCGTCGTGGTGCGTACGCACACGTCGTCGCTGCTGACGGTGAGGTCGCCGAGTCGCTCTTCCTGCAGCGCGTTGCCGTAGCCGTCGTAGCTGGGCCAGCGCGTCTGCGCGGTGCGCCAGGTGTTCCTGGCCGCGACCCAGGTCATCGTCTTGGACCAGCCGGTGTGGGTGCGCCACGCCTCCACCGGCGCTGACGCCGCCCACGTCGCGCTCAACGTTCGCCGCGCGGTGCGCACCGAGGTCGGGTCGAAGAATTCCTTCGACACCACGTCGGTGCCGTTGAACGTGATCCGCTGTTTGAGGAACCCTGCCCGGTATGTGGCGTCGGTGGCTGCCGCGTGGTCGGTGTCGGTGATGGTGGCGTTGCGGGTGCCGTCGCCGGCGTCGGTGCGGTCCCCGTCCATGCCCCGGAAGTACAGGCTCATCGTCTTCGAAACCGTCGATCCGGAGCCGACGGTCTCGGTCACCAGTGGGTAGCCGGCCCACTGTGACCAGCTGCGGTGGCTCAGCTCGGTGGCGAAGGCGTTCATGTCGTGGCGCCACAGCACCGCCGTGTTCGAGCCGATGGACCCGCCGCTGGCGCGCAGCCCGTCTGCGGTGATGCCGTAGGAGTAGCGGCGCACCACATCCGGGGCACCGCCGCGGGTGTCATGCTCGATGACCTGTGTGACCAGGTACTTGTGCCACCACGTCCAGGCGCCCTGGTATTCCTGCGGGAAGCAGCGGCGGGTGTTGCTGTCCGGGTTGGGTGCGCTCTGCCCGCCCACACAGGTGGAGTCCAACCCGTAGCCGATTTTGATTTGGCCGCCGGACTCGGTGTCGATCTGTCGTAGCCGGAACTTCCAGGACTCCGCCGCACCCGAGCCCGCCGCGAACAGCGCCCGGTTCTGCAGGGCGTCGCCGTAGTCGAATTGAACCGGCGGGGTGCTCAGATTTCCGCCGGTGACACCCGTGCCCGTGTCCGAGCCGGTGCGCTGGATGAACGACAGCCGCAGGACCCCGCCGTTGCCGGCGTGTCCGGTGCCCGGCACGGTCGAGTTCAGCGCGTGCGAGTCCACCGTCCGGTACGCCGAGCCCGTCCACACCTGAGTATCGATCTTGGTCAGGCGCTTGGTCGACCAGAACGTCGGACCGTGGCACGGGGAGGCGGTGCACTCGAGGTCCCAGGGCACGTCGGGCCAGTTGCTGCCGTGCGTCGAGCAGTTCTCCCAGCACCGGTCCGACACGGTGAACAGCACCCGCGCGGGCGCGGATCCGCTCACCTTCCCGGCGCGCAGCCCGTACTCGATCCGAGCCAGCGTCGAGGCGCGGTAGTAGCCCACGTACGACGCGTTCGAGTTGTAGATCCGCTGGCCGTTGGACTCCCGGTTGTAGTGATACGACATCGCGTTGCCGTGCACGTCGACGACGTAGTCCAGGTTCCAGCGGTAGGCGACGCGGCACCACGACGACGTCACCGCCGACGACGAGAAACATGGCTCGCCGGCGTGGTTGCCCATGATCGCGACACCGAGCACCGACGAGGTTCCCGCACCCGAACCCGGCACCGCGGACAGGCCGAACCAGTACTGCGTGCCGTCCTTGGTCGTCAGCTTCCACCGCTCGTTGTTCCAGTACCCCGTGATCCCGGTTCCCCGGTCCGAGACGTACTCGACCTTCGTCGAGTCGTCATCGGCGAGGCGCCACACTGTGGGAGTGGCCGTGTTCGGCGGGTTGCTCTGGTCGTCCGGCACCAACTCGGTGGCCTTGCCGTTCCACACCAGCCGCGCGTTCGGCAGCCGCCAGCACAGATCCTTCATCGACGCCGTCGTCGGCCAGTACGGCGCCACGTTGGTGTCCTCGTCACACGCCCGGTAGGACCGTTCGATGAACCCCGGCTCGTAGCTGAACCCCTCGCCGACCCACCCCGGCTGGGTGTTGTTGTTGGCCGTTTGCCCATCCACCGCCGCGCTCGAATAGTCCAACGACACCTTCGGTGTCAGCCCGCCGGGCACCGGCGGCGCCGCCACCGGATACGACCACGAGAACCCGCCGGACGGACCACCCGCCTGCCACGACGCGGTCTGCGACAGCTGCGTCGCCGAGAACGTCCCCGTCTCCGACGCACCGTCCGCGGCCAGGGCGAGCATCACCGCGCCGTCGCCGGCACCCGCCGCCAGCGGCGCCGCGCTGGCGCTCGGTGACGACGCCGGTTGCGGCACGGACGGCTCGGCCGGCGGCTGCGCGATCTGCGAGTCCGAGCCGGTCACCTGCACCGATGACAGACCGACCGTCGGCGGACTCTGCTCGACAGGTGACGCGTCCACCAGCGGCTCGTCCACCACTGCGGTGGGGGCGGCCATCAGGTCCACGTTCGCCGACACCGTCGATGTCGAGGCGTTGTTGACCGACTCCAGCTGAGTGCGGCTCCTACAGGCGTCCTTCTCCGGTGTCGTGGCCGCGCAGTCGGCCAGCAGCAGCACATCCAACCGCTTGGCCCAATCCGCGCCGAACGCGTCACGGAAATCGCCGTACCCGACCTCGACCCGAACCCGCGCATCACCTGAGAGGCCATCGGCTCGGGACACCTTCAACGCCACCGCGGCCCCGGCCCGTTTCGCCACAGACCCGTCCACGACGTCGACGCGCACCTTCTCCGGCGCGCCCCCACCCGACGCCAGGCTCGCCAGCACCCGCCCCGAGAGCACATCCGTGGCCAACCCCGGCGACGAGATCGTCACCGGCAGACCCCCCACCGTCGCTGTCCCCCGCCGGTCCCCAGAGGCCTGCACCGGCAGGTCGACCACCGCCGACGCGGACCGCGGAAACCTCGCCGGAGCTGCCTGCCACCGCTGCGTCGCCGTCTGGCGTACCTGCTCCCCCGGCACCGCCGTCACCGGCACCGACCGATCCTTGCTACCCACGTCGGACGGGGCCGCAGCGGCGGGCACCGACGGCACCCACCCCACCAGCGAAGCCAGCAAAGACCCCACCAACAACGGCGTCAGACGCCGGGTCCGACGACGAGCAGAAGCCACACGACGGTGAGCAGACACACGAGCTCCACAAGCGGGATGATCAACGAGGGGTCCCGCGAGTATCAGAGGAGGTCACTGCCCTGTCAAGGGCCGCATCACGGCGCATCAATCTGATCGGAAGCGGCCATAACGCCAGCTATCGAACACTTTGACTTGCCCTCACTCCCGCCTTCCAGACCGCCTCCCGAACCGGGAAAGTCCCAGGCGGGGAAGCCAGTGGCGTACCGAAGGCAAAGCTCGCCACTCCACGGGCAGACGGACCGCACCGTCAAGCCACAGACACGGAAGATCGAACCGCCCCGGACCTTGCAGTGAGACGATGTGTTGCAGCGTTGGGGTTCGAGTCGCCTTGAAGGTCAGCACCTCGACATCGGGCTTGACCTGGTGTGTTGGCTTTGGGTGTTTGTCGGGATCGACACAAACCGATTCCCAACGCGGCCTGCGCCTACGGGGCGCCATCACGCTCGGCGGATAGCCACTTTAGCTGGACAAGGCGGGTCCCGGGCTGACGGCCCGGGACCCGTCTGGTGCCGGAGCTCCTTTAGCTGGCCCACCTGTCGGCCATGAGGTGCCTACGACGCCAATGCCACCGGCTGCTTCGCAATGGCTGCCAGCGCGATACCCGAAGACGGCAGACTCAGGCGGGCGCCGCCGTACTTGGTGTACCGGCGGAGGAACGCCTCTTCGCCGCCTTCGAGTACCTGCCGGATGTGCGTGCGGATGTCCTCGGCGTCGATCGAACCCTGGGCGAGCACTCGTACCTGGTCGTTGCCGGCGTCGAGGACGACGACGAGTTCGGCGTCGCCGAGCACAGGGATGTTCGGGTTGTGCGTGGCGGCGATGATCTGCCGGTTGCCTCCGCTGGGAGAGATGGCCTTCTGGCTACGAATCATTTGGACCACATCGTCAAAACTAAACCGATTGTCGAGGTCGTCTTCAGGCTGATCGAGGATCATGCATCGACCGTCGATCGCGAAGATGAGCAGCAAGATCGCGGTAGCCCGTTGACCAGCCGATAGGCGATCGAGGGTCTTGGCCTCGCCGTCGACGTGCAGCCGGATGTCGACTCGATCACGGGGTGCGAGGATCTCCAGCTCGCTGATGCGGTCAGCGTTCTCGTCGGTCAGCCAAGTCCAGATCTTGTTCGCCTGCGCGACGGTCACATCGAACTGCTGGGTCAGCTTAGCTGGGCCCTCGGTGACTGCCGACGCGATGATGCTGCCGTCGGCTCCGTCTGTCATGGCGATCGCTTCGATCGCCGCGCCGCTGGCTCCGCTACCCTGCAGCAGCTGGCGCAGGTCTTCGGTGAACCGGTGCCGGTCGCCGTGGGCGACGATAGCCACCTCGACCCGACCGCTCAGCTGAGAGTTGATTCTAGCCGCAGCGTCTGCACGGACCTGGCTCTCACGTGCGCGGGCCTTGGTCAGCTCGTCGAGCAAGCCGAGGCGCGCATTGCGCAGTGCTGTGCCAGCGGGCACTTTGCGCTCGAGGGTGGCCAGCTGGTCCCGTAGCACGGTGCGGTCGGATGACAGTTTCAGAGGCCGTTCCGGGTCTAGCCTCTCAGCGTGCAGCTCCTGTTTGATGTGGTTGAGTTCGTCCGCCAGCGGCAGGACCCGGGCGGCGTGCTCGGCGCGCAGTCCTTCGATAGTCTCGTTCGCTTCAATCAGGGCCGCGATGATTTGCTGCTCGGCCGTCGTGATGGCGGTTGTGACCTTGCTCAAGGCCTGCTCGGCCACGCCGGTGAGATCATCTGCGCGCCCGGTGAGGTCCCCCCGCTTGTTATCGATCGTCTCCTGTAGGTCTTGCAGCGCCTGCCGCCAAGGATTGCCGATGCCCGATGTCTGTGAGGTGAAGTCACAGGCGGAAGTCAGAGACCGTTCGATGGTCTGCAGCCGGTCATGCGTAGCCAGCTTGTCCATCGCGCCGGTCTGCTGAAAGAGGTCCAACTCATGGGTCAGCTTCGCGATTTGGCTCTCCAACTCGGGACGCTTGGCCTGTTCCAGCACATGCTTTCGCAGCTCAGCGCCGTTGGTGCGCAGCCGGCGGCGCACATCGTCGACTTCGCGCTCGGCGGCCTTGACCTCGTCGCCGATGAGCCGGTCGAGCAGCTGGCGGCGGTAGTCGACCTCGCCACTGACCTGGTCGATTTCCCGCTGCAGCAGAATGATCGGTTCCCGGTCCGGGCCGAAGGCGTCGCGTGGCGCGATGTCGACCTGCCCCCTGTCAGGGTCAAACACGCGCGGGCTCTCGCCCAGCACCCGTTTGACGATGTAACGACGGGTCGGGCCGGAGTCGCTGTGGCGTTCGATCTCCAAGGTCACGCGTCCGCCGCTGCCCAGTGCGTGCTTGACAAGCTCGTCGCGCCGCTTCTGCTCGCAGAACGGCTCGAGGGCCAAGCCGTAACGGATGGTCTCCAGCAGTGCCGACTTACCGGTTCCGCGACCGCCGATGAGCGTGTTGAGGTGGGCGTCGAACACCAGCTGGGTGCCGGCCAGGAAGCCGCTCCCCTCGATCGTGATCGAGATGATGCGCGGGTTATAGGGCAGGACCGGGGCGACCGTGCGTACGCGGGTCTCGGGGTCGTGGAGCGCTAGGCGCATCGCTTCGAGGCTTGTGGAGCTGAGCTTCAGCCAGGTACCGCGCACCGTGCCGTCGGCCAGCGGCTTGCCGCCGATGTCATCGATAGAGCGGGGATCGCTGAACTCGACCTGGGCCAGGTGGTCCCAGCGGTGGCTGATCCCGGTGCTACGCAACTTGGGCAGCGCACCGCCGGCGTGGTCGAGACCATCGACGTCAGTCTCCGCGATGAGGCGAGCGGCTAGGTTGGCGCCCATCGCGGCCACGATGCCCTTCTTGGCGTCGCCGTGCGCGGGGATGATCAGGCAGCCGAACCGCTCGCGCAGCTGACGCAGAGCCTCAGCCGGTGGCTTCTGCAGTTCGATCTCGCGGTGCGTGCGGCCCTTCCACAGCGGCGTGGAGGGATCCCGGTCGAGCGACTTCAGGTAGTCGTTGATGGCGGCGGGCGGCGTGTATTGCGGGAACACCACGAGAATGTGCACGC
Source organism: Micromonospora sp. NPDC126480 (assembly GCF_040302465.1). Classification (NCBI taxonomy): domain Bacteria; kingdom Bacillati; phylum Actinomycetota; class Actinomycetes; order Micromonosporales; family Micromonosporaceae; genus Micromonospora; species Micromonospora sp. NPDC126480. The sequence goes on along the minus strand of NZ_JBEORU010000002.1, from coordinate 39,129 downwards.
CCTGCCTTCCCTCGGCAAGGTTAAGTTCAGCACCGGGCAGCACGATGATGCCCTGCTTGGCGGCCTCCTCCTTGATCAGGTCATACCAAGGGAGCCTGATGCCGTTGTAGTCAGTGATCGCAGCGATCTCGATGCCGGCGTTGCTGAGCCGGTCGGCGTACGCCGTCGCCAGCTTGCGCTGGTCGTCAGGGCCGTCGTAGCTCATGCCGTCGAACCCGGCGAAGCTGTCCACACCGGGGGTGTGCAGGTGGAAGTCCACTCTGCGCCACCGAGAGCCTCCGTTGGTCATCGGTCTTCCCTTATTCCGCGCAGGTCGAAGCCTGCTGTCGACCACATGCCGTGGCGGAACGGAGGGGTATCCCGAGTGTCGGGCGCCGTCGCGACGTTAGGGGCTGGCGTGATCGGCCAGTCGGCCGTAGATGCTAGACCATCGCGGCATGTAGTTGCGAAGCGGTTTACACCGACAAGATCATCATTGCCCTGTTGAGACTCGGATTGAATGCCAGAGCGACACGATCGGCAATGCTGGCGAAGTCGGTCGCGCCGCCACATGTTTGTAGGAGACTCCTTGAACCGGTCGTCTGGTCGAGGAAACTGCCGGCCCCAGGGTCATGCGAGCTGCACGACAACCGCAGCGGCAGCATCGCCCTCTGCCTCGACGGCCGGCACCCCCGGCCGGACTCGACAGCACCCCGGACGGCAGCCGATCAACGACGAGGAGGTGTCACCTCGATCGCAGCGGCTCTGAGCTTCCTCGCCCTTCCCGCTCAGGACCGAGCGGCCGCGGGTGGCCTCGCCACGCTAAGGATCACCGTCCTCCCTGTCGACCCCGACTTGCCAGCGCACCTGGTACACAACCGCCGGGCCATCCGCGTCTCAGTGTCCGAACTCGCATCCGCGGTCATTGGCGGCCGTGCGATGGCCCGCATTGCCGTAATCAAGGCAATCCAAAGCAGCCAGCGTCATGGCCGTCTCCCCGCCGACGGCAGGCTGCGCATGGCCTCCGCCATCGGGACCCTCGCGGCGGCGCGCCACCGGCCGTGCCTCGGCGTGCTCTAGTTCACCGGCGGGTGGAGGCCGCAGCGTCGGTCGAGTTCGTAGCGCTGCCGGCCGCTGAGGTAGGCACACCCTCTGGAGCGTTTCCGTGACGGGCTCCGAGCCCTGTCCGAGTCCGTCGCCGACAGCTAGGAGGATGTACACCCCGAGCAGGCGGCGAGAACATCCCACTGGGTCGCCGCCCGCTCCACGTCCTCGCCCGTACCAACGTGACGACTCGGATCTGTGGCCGGTCGGGCGAGGGCTCCTGTCGGCCGAGTCAGGGCAGATCCGGAACGGCGGGTCGAAGGGCAAGAGCGGGAGGCAATTGATCCGCGTCGGCATCCCGAGACCTGGCCTGCGACCCTTGCGACACGTCGGTGGACGGATCCGCGGCGGGTTCTGGAAGTTGTGGCAGGCCCGGGTCGTACTCGTGATAGTGACGTGGGCACACCCAGAGCAGTTCTCCAGACGGCGCCTGTACCCGGCGCAGATCGCCGAACGCTCGGCCCTCGTCGTACTTGAAGAGCAACGCCCGAAGGCTGCGGAGGGCCTGCCCCTCCGCCTTGGTGAGTTCGTTGTTGGGCATCCCTTCGAGGCGCTCCTGGCGCTCGACCTCGGAGGGCAGACGGTCGGTGATCACCTTCATGAGCTCGATCCGCTTCGACAGATCCTCGGCCTGCTGCTTCGGCAGCGTCATGCCCGAAACGGCAGCAACGATGGGCACCACCAGCCGGAGTGTCTTGAGCACGAAGTTGGCGTACGGGGTCAGTCTCGCCACCCACTCGCGCTCCTGCCTCAGCTCGTAGGTGGCCGGTTGCCACGGGTGCCACTCCCCTGGGTGTTCACACCAGAGGGTGAGATAGACCAGCTGGAACGTGATGCGCCGTTGTCTGACCAGACCTGACGGGTTCAGTGGCTCCGTGTTTCCCGGCGGCGGTGCCAGGGTGAACATTCTGGGGCAGTCGACCACCTCGGTTGAAACAACCTTGAGAACGCGGCGAAGCGAATCAGCGCTTTGCGCGGCGAAGACCTCGACCCGCTGCACGCCGCCCTCGATGCGCTCTATGCCCCCAGAGATCGCCCCCAACTCTTCGTGCAGTGCCTCCAGCTGCGCTCGGATCTCGGCTTGGGAAGAGGTGAAGCCGGTAAGCAGGGTAGAGATGTCGTGATCGACATCGCAGTCGAGGCAGTCTCGGGTCGTCTTTCCGCGCTCTCGCCGGCGCAGTAGGCCGTTGAGGGGGAATTCCCCGACGCAGCCAGGAGTGGGACAGGGAATCAGGAACTGGTACTGCAGACCGGGCCAGCGCCGCGCCAGCAGGTGCTCCATGCTGTCGCGAAGCACGTTGAAGAACAGGTCCGGCGACGGGGCACGCACCTGAAGCAGGAGCCGTCCGTCCTGTTGCAGCTCAATGAGCGCTTCGGACGCGTAGGCGGCAGTCGGGTGGCGCAGGAAGACACCGTTTCGCCAGTGCTTGCCGACGGAGGCATTGTGATGCCGGACGGTCATCCACGCGATCAGACCCGGTGCTGGCTCTTGGAGCTTGCACACCAGCGTCACGGTGCGCATGTTCGATGGTGCCGGAGTCTTGAATATCCAGGGCAATACGGGTCTTGAGTGCGGGACGAGTTGCGCGATGAGGCTCTTTTCTTCGTGATCCTCTAGGCGGTAGGAGATATCGAACTTCTCCATGAGTCGAAGGAAGTAGGGGTGATGACGCACAGGGTACGACTCTCCCCGGTCGTGGTCCTGCCAAATCGCGCGCAGGCGAGCATGGTCGAGGACTCCCTTCGCCTCTCGCGTCGCAGAATCCTCAAGGACGTACGCGATCGCCTTTGTGAGCCATTCGGGGTTCAGGACCACAATGTCCTTCAAGCCCTCGTCGTCACCGTAGTAAATGATGTGCCCGAGGTCGTGCAGCAACTCCGCTAGCGTTGTGGTCTCCTCGTCGGTGAGATGCTGCTCACGGCACGTCTTGACGAAGTCGGACCAGGATATCTGCGGCTCGCTCTGGTAGCGCGACAGGATGTCGTCCCGCGCGGCGATCCAACGCGGGCTCAGCATCCGCCCCATCTGCGGAAGCGCTGCGGCCTCCTTCGCCACCTGCTCTCGTAGCTCCGCTATCCCCTTACCGCTCTGGTTGTCGACGCTGAACTGGCCCGCCAACATGTTGGGGAATCCCTGCTTCAGTTGCTCGAAATCGACCTCGGGGTTGCGCTCGTCGCAGTGCGTCGGCACCAGGATTGCTCGGGCCTCATGGCCCACCCGGAGCCGTATGCGACCCAACCACCCCTCAACCTCGCCCTGCTCCTGTCCTTGGCGAGCATTCCAGACCAGGATGTAGAGAGCCCGTCGGCTGAAGAAGAACTGATGGGTGATCCGGTAGACCTCTTGGCCCCCGAAGTCCCAGGCTCGCACCATCATGTCGAGATCAAGGTCGGGATGCGGCAGGACGAGAGGGTGAATCTCCAGACCGTGGGTGGTTTCGCGGTTTAGCACGAAGGGTTCACCTCGAAGCGCGGCCAGCAGGGAGGTCTTCCCGACTGCTCCCTCGCCTACCACCAGGACCTTGGCTTCGTAGTGAGGTACTGCGTCCTCCAGGCTTCGAAGGTAGGCGGCCAATGCGTCCAGGCCGCGAGTAAGCAGATCCGGCAGCGGGTCGGAGAGCGGGTTGCGGGAGAGGGACAGCGAAATCGATCTACCGAGCAGTTGAACCATTTCGCGTGGCAGCTCGCGGATCTGGTTCCCGTCCAGTTCTAGTTTGTCCAGCTTGGTTAGTAGACCGATTTCTGGCGGCAGCTCGGATATCTGATTGTTGCTGAGATACAGGCGCCGCAAATTGGTGAGCCTGCAGATGTCAGGCGGGATCTCGGTGAGCTTGTTGTTTCTGAGGTCAAGCTGTTCGAGGTTCCGGAGCCGGAACAACTCGGCAGGAAGATGCGCGATGTTGTTTCCGTCGAGATCCAGCTCGCGCAGCTCGGACAGCTTTCCAATCTCTGCCGGCAGCGTCCCGAGCTGATTGTCATCTAGGTAGAGTTCTTCGAGCTTCCGCAGCTCCCCAATCTCCTTGGGAAGGGACGAGAGGCGGTTGCTGCGAACGTCCAGTTCGGTAAGGTTGATCAGGTGGCCGATGCCGGCCGGCAGGGTTTCCAGTTCGTTGTGGATGAGGTAGAGCCGGTCAAGGTCGCCAAGTTGGCTGATTTCCGCCGGCAAACTCTTCAGTCCCCATCCGGAGAATCTTACAAACCCTTCCTTCCGGGCACGGTTCGCGTCTGCGGCAGTGAACGTGCGCTCGGTGTGGTCCGCCTTGCTGATGACTCCCCCTCATTCCGAGGTGTCCACGGTTCATCATGATTCGGACTTGGGCAAAGCCCAGCCCTCTGTGGTGTCAGGATTTGACGTCGACCGTAACGAATGGCGGTAGTTACAGTCGACCCGCGTGACGAGGATGGCCTGTCAGCTTCCTGACAGCGTTGCGACTGGCCAAAAGCGTCAAAGGCACCCGCAACACAACGAGTCGGATCTGCGACCGACAATCAGGCACCAACGACCGGACCGGAGTCCACCGGAGTCGGAGTGCGGAACGGACGTTCACGGGTGTCCACATGCGGTCGCGGTAAGTGGACTATCGTTCGGCCCCGCACCCAGCCCGAGCGGACGCTGCAGCAGGGGTCCTGACCGAGCGGCCGCGTGTCGCCGTGCCGAATAGCTCATCCGCAACGTGTAGATCTGTCAGGCCGTGGAGGGTTCCACCGCTCAGGCCGGCTGGGTCAAGTCCCGCTAGCTCGGCGGCGTTTGATGGTGTCAGCCCCGCCTGCCGGAGCGAGAGCGAGCGAGAGGCCGCCCATGTGCGTCTCGCTCACTGAAGGGGTCATCGCGGCAATCGGACGCGAAATTCGTGTCGGTGCGTCGCACTATGGTGGGTGCCGCTCGGCCTTGAAGATCGCCGGTGCCGGCTTGCAGCAGGAGGAGCGCAGGATGCCCATCCGCCAGGATCGCCCGGTCGATGTAGCCGTCTGTGACGACGAGGGCCGTGGCGGCGCTCAGAACTCGAGCGGGCGGACGCCAGATTCACACCGCGACGCCCTAGCGGTACTGCTGACGCAGCTCGCCGAGGACAACAGCACTCTGCGAGGCATGCAGTTCGAGAGTATCGTGCGTTTCTGGCTCCAGGCCGATCCGGTGTATGCGCCGCAGGTGGCCCGGATCTGGCGGTGGGAGCAGTGGCCGGGTGCTGATGGCCCCGACATGGGCGTCGACCTGGTGGTCGAGACCGTCACCGGCGCGTTGTGGGCGGTGCAGTGCAAGGGATATGCCGCGACGAGCTCAGTCACCAAGGCAGACATCGATTCTTTCCTGTCTGCCTCCGCGACGGGTGAGTTCGCTCAGCGGTTGCTTGTCATGTCGACGGACCACCTCGCCCGCAACGCCCACCGCACTGTTCTGAAGCAGTCCACCCCGGTCACCGTCGTCGGGCTCGCCCAGCTGGAGGCGTCACCGATGCGCTGGCCGAGGACACTAGCCGCGCTTCACGTGGCCGACCCCGCAGCGTCGCTGCGTTCAGCACGGCGCGCTTTGCGCGAGCACCAGCTCACAGCGGTGGACGACGTCGTTGTTGAGCTGGATCGCCAGCTTGCTTCGGGCGGGAGCGCCCGCGCGTGCCTTGTGATGGCATGCGGCTCGGGCAAGACGCTAACTTGCCACGGCATCGCCGAACGTATCGGCGCCCGTAGAACCCTGGTCCTAGTGCCCAGCTTGGCGTTGATGTCGCAGACGCTTAGAGAGTGGTCGGCTCAGTCGACCGGCCACATTCAACCGGTCGCCGTGTGCAGCGATGACACAGTCGCCAAGGCCGCCGGTGACGACGCCGACATCTCCGCGGCCGAGCTGGCAATCCCGGTGCTCACCGACGCCCGCGAGTTGGTCGCTCGCGTACACGCCGCAGCCAGCGATACTCGGCCCCTGGTCGTTTTCTCGACGTATCACTCGAGCCCGGTCGTCGCCGAGGCTCAGCGGGTGCTCGCCGCGGCCGGCACGCCGACGCCCTTCGATCTCGCGGTCGCGGACGAGGCGCACTACCTCGCCGGAAGATGCCCGCCGGCGTTCGGCACCATCCTGGACGGCGATCGCATCACAGCGACCCGGCGAATCTTCGCGACAGCGACGCCAAAGGTCGTCCACCCGCGGGTCGCCGCCCGGGCCAAGCAGATGGATCTGCCGGTTACCAGCATGAGCGACACGGCAGTATTCGGTCCGGTCGCGCATCGGCTCAGCTTCGCCGAGGCGATCGGCCTGGGGCTGCTGGCCGACTACCAGGTGCTCGTCCTTGGCGTAGACCCCGACCGCCCAGCGGACAACGTCGCAGCGGCGTTGTCCAACAGGTACCTCGTCGATGCGGCCGGGCGTACCGTCGACGCCACCGCGTTCGCTGCCCTGGTCGCCACCGGCCGCGCCTTCCGCGAACGGAAAGTCCGCACCGCGCTCAGCTTCCACACCACCGTTTCCCGGGCCCGGGAGTTCGCCAGCCTCCTCGGCAACCTGGATGCGACCGCGCCCGCAGCCTCACCGGGCCCCATCAACGCGGCCCATGTCAGTGGTGCCATGCCCACTAGTCAGCGGGCTCGCCTCATACGCCACCTTGCCGCGACCGGAACGGCTGACGGGGCCGAACGGGCGTTGTTGGCCAACGCGCGATGCCTCATCGCTGGGGTCGACCTGCCGGATCTGGACGCGGTCGTGTTCGCCGACCCTCGCCGCTCGACGATCGAGATCGTACAGGCGGTGGGTCGTGCCCTGCGTCGGACTACCGGGAAGGACCGCGGCCTAATCGTCCTGCCGGTCGTTCTGCGAGCAGACGACGACCCCGACACCGTCCTGTCCAGCAGCGCCTTCGAGGCGGTGTGGCAAGTCATTGCAGCGCTCCGCGACCACGATGAACGTCTTGCAGAAGAGTTGGACGAGTTACGCACCACGCTTGGTCGCGACCGGAAGATCCCCGGGGGATCCCTCCGGCGGCTGATCATTGACCTGCCGATCTGGAACTCGTCCGACCTTGCCGAACAGCTCAGGATCAAGGCCGTCGAAGTAGCCTCCAGCGGCTTCTACGAAGGGCTCGGCCGTCTCCAGTCGTATGCCCGCGAGAACGGAAGTGCCCGCGTTCGGCAGAGCTATGTCACCGCTGACCGGTTCAGCCTCGGCGCCTGGGTGACGCGCGTGCGCGGAGAGCACCGCGCCGGCCGGATGTCGAGCGTCCGGGCGGCGGAATTGCAGGCGCTGCCCGGGTGGGTCTGGGACACCCGGGAGGCCGACTACGCAGCCGGTCTCAACGCGCTGGCCGAATACGTGGCCGAGTTTGGCGATGCCCGCGTCCGAACCGACTACGTCACGGTCGACGGTTTCCCACTCGGCCAATGGGTGCAGGTCCGTCGACTCGATCGCAAGATCGGTCGACTTTCCAGCGAGCGCATAGCCCAACTGGAGGACTTTCCCGGTTGGCTCTGGAACGTTCAGGACTCCCGCTACGACGCGGGATATGAGGCGTTGTTGGCCTTCGTCGCCGAGCAGCACCACGCGCGTGTGCCGGCTCGTTATGTCACCGCAGAGGGCTATCAGCTCGGTACATGGGTGAGCAAGCGGCGTGAGAACCGGAAGCGCAACAGGCTCTCGGCCGAGCAGGTGGCACAGCTAGAGGACCTGCCCGGCTGGCGATGGGAAGTGTTCGACGAAGGCTTCGAAACGGGACTGGCCGTGCTGACGGCCTACGCCCACGACCACGGCCACACACGCGTCCCGGCGAGCTACGTCACCGCCGACGGGTTCAAGCTCGGCCAATGGGTCGTGGTGCGCCGTCAGGACAAGACGAACGGCAACCTTTCCGGTAGCCGGGCAAAGCAACTGGAGGCGCTCCCCGGGTGGTCGTGGAACACACGTAACGAGCGCTTCGAACGGAACCTGGCTGCCCTCGCTAGCTATGTCGCCGAAAACGGCAACGCAAGGGTGCGCCTGGACCACGTGACGCCCGACGGCCTCGAACTGGGAAAGTGGATCACCAAGCAGCAGTCCGCATACAAGGCGAACAGGCTGGCGCAAGAGCGGATCGCCGCGCTGGAGGCTTTTCCCGGCTGGTCATGGAGCCGACACCAAGCCAGGTTCGACGAAGGCCTGAGCGCCCTGCGTTCCTACGTCGAAGTCCACGGATCTGCCTGCGTCCCCCAGGGGTATGTCGCGGCCGACGGTTTCGCGTTGGGCACGTGGGTCAACGGCCGTAGGCAGGACTACAAAAAGGGCGTCCTCTCTGACGAGCGCGCTGTGCAACTGGAGAGCCTGCCCGGCTGGCGCTGGACGGTGCAGCGTGAGACCCGCGCCGCCAGCTTCAACGACGGGATGGCGGCCCTGCTCGGTTACGTTGCCGGGTACCACCATGCTCGCGTGCCTGCCGCCCATGTCACCGAGGGAGGCTTCAGGCTCGGCGCCTGGGTCAGCAGGCAACGCGTCCAGTACAAACGCGGTGACCTTCCGCCTGGCCACATCAGAACCCTCGAAGCTCTTCCGGGGTGGAGATGGAACGCTAGGCGCAACCACAGGTAGCTTGATCTTGACCTGTTGGGTGGCGGCATCGACCCCGGCTGATCATGGGAACAGCCCTTGCGTAGGGAAGAAATCAAGAACCAAGGGCTGTCTGGTGATCAGTCTGCACGATGCCGGGACCGGAGGAGGTCGGGCGGTTGGCCGCGTTCCGGCGGGAGTTGCACCGCTATAGGTTTCCTGGCCAGACCCGTCGCTCCACCCGCGTTCGAGTGCCGAACGGGTGCGCACGGCGGGATCACGTAAGTGCTCCTCGACTAGGCAGCGGCATGCGTCTGCTACTAGTTACGCGGCCATGTGCGGCCAGGCGTCAGCCATCCCCTGAATCCCGGACCGTTGCGACGAAGTCGATGTGCCGGAGCCGGCTGCGCCCGCGGCCCAGCGGCAATGACTCGGCTGCCAGACGGGAAGCTGCGTTGTCCGGCACTTGATTCGGGAGCTGGCGAGGCTGGAGCGGATTCCCGCCCCGGCCTCAAGCCAAGACATACCGCTGCTCTACCAATTGAGCTACATCCCCACGCGGTGGACCGGATGAGGCAGAACCCGAACCGCATTCCCGCAGCTCAGGGGCCGATAGTGACCGTGTCGGCGGTTCGCAGACGGTTGCCGTGAGGCCCGTCGCGCACCCGTGATACTTGGATGCGTTAGTTGCCCGCCTACTGTTCTGCCATGGATTGGCACAACACGTAGGCGGGCCGGCGTACTAAAGGCGTCTGTACGGCGGTTCACATCGGCCCGGCTTCGGTTAGCTGGAAACTTGCCGGAACGCGGAGCCTTTCGCCGTTCGCGCCTCGACCTTTTCGATGATGCGGTCGACGACCCTGGACGGGTCTTTCCACTTCATCGCGAGCCGATCGTGGTCCATGCCATGCTCCGCGACGATGTCACGAAGCTGTTCTAGGTCGAGTTCAGCCAGCCTCGTCCGCAGGCCGGCCTCACCTTGTTCGCCGAACACAGCGAACGGGTCGAGGACACCAGGAGCTCGGCGTCCGCTTCTCCGTGTAGGGGTAGCTGAGGCGGTCGGGGCCTCCGAGGCAAGAGCGCGTTGGAGGGCACTGGCGAACCGTCCGGTGCGGATTGCTTCGTCGGCTACCACCGAGAGGAGCCGGGCGAGCGGCACGGCAACCTCTGGACGTGCTGTGGCGAGTTGCGACAGCGAATCGGAGGCGGCCTGGAGTGCGCCAGAGATGTCATCCGGAGCGGCTTGGCTGGTCATGCGGCTTCCTCTACAGCGTCGATAAACTCTTTGGCCAGGTCACGGAAAACCTCGTAGCCACCCTGGTACTGGTATTTCTGGCGCAGTGTCGATGTTGAGGCAAATTCGGCCGAAGCCGCGATCGCGTTGCCTTCGGGGATGACCGTCTCGAACACGGGCGGCAGTTCTTCGTCGTTCAGTAGCCGGTCGATCGTCGTGCGGTGAACCGTCGATGCAGCACGATACTTCGTAACAATGATACCGATTTCATGAATTGTTTCCCCAAGGTTGTCGGCGAAAGCTTTGACCCTGGCCTGGATCTGTGGAATGCCGTACGTTGAGAGAACGTCCGGGATTGTTGGGATGATATATCCGTCCGAGATGCGAAGCCCATTGAGTGTCACGATGCCGAGGTTCGGAGGGCAGTCAACCAGGACGAAGTCGTAGTTGCCGAGGATCGGCCGAACTGCTCTTCGTAACAGGTCGGTGGGGTTGTTCGAGTAGAACCGTCCGGATGGCATCGACGCGAGCCGGTCTTGCACATCGATGAGGTCTAGCGATGAAGGAAGCAGGTCGACAGTCCGCACCTCGGAAACCGGACTCACCTTGCGCTGAAGCGCAGCATCGAGGTCGAACTTCGCCGACTCGCCGTCAGGGCGCAGCGCGTCCGTGAAGAGGGTGACCAGCGTGTGTTTCTGCGCATTCAGGTCACGCCACCGGTCCTCCCCGATGAGAACGGTGGTTGCGTTCGTCTGAGGATCCAAGTCGATGACAAGAACCTTCTTGCCAAACTCGGCGGACAGCATTTCGGCCAAGCCAACCGTCGTGGTGGTCTTTCCGACACCACCCTTGAGATTGATCGTCGAAATTACGTGTGCCATATGCCTGTTCCTCCGCCGAAGATATCGCCTGACAGCATCACGCGCGAAGACCGGCCCCGCGCGCAGCTCCGCTATAGGAGCCGGAAAACGTTCGTCCCGCGCCCGCCAGTTGGAGACCACCGTGCGGCTGACGCGAGCAAGCTCAGCGATCTCCGCCAAGCCGACGAGATCAGCATCGTCAGCAACCACCGCGCTCCCCCTGTGAATGACGTTCACGCCACCGAACCCAAGTGTGTACGTCATTCACGCCTTCGTCAAGGTGGTCCAGCGCGGAGGAATGTTCGACGATGACGTTGAGCTCGACTTCGCCCCGTCCGCTGGTGTAGGCGCTCACCGCCGGATCGGCGCCTGGACCATCGTTGGCCTTGATGCAGGAGTAGTCGCCCAGCGTTGGGTACGACCGGACTACAGCGCGAGATCCTTTCCGAGAGAAGCCGACGCGGCCAGTTCCCTCGGTAGGTCGCACAGGGCGAAGGTCATAAGCGGCAGCGCCTGCTCGAAGCGCTAGTACTGAGCCATTTTCATCGTGGGTAGCGGGCGTCTTCGGCGGCTTGGAGGACGAGGCTGGCCTGCAAGGTCGGGGTGGCGCGGCGGGGGCAGCAGCGTAGTTTGGTCAGGATCTTCCAGGTCTTGAGGGTGGACACGGCGCGTTCGCCGAGAGCTCGGATCTTGGCGTGGTGCCGGTTGACGGACTTCTGCCGGCGGGACAGGCGGGTGCGGCGGCGTTTGAACGGGGTCCAGACGGTGCCGCGGGCGCCTTGGTAGCCCTTGTCCGCGAAGGTCAGCACGTTGCTGCTGGTCAGTGCCTTGATCAGGCCGTGGGTGCGGGCGGCGTCAGGTCATGGACCGAGCCGGGCAGGGCGGGCGATGCCCAGACCAGCCGCCCGGCGGCGTCGGCGAGGACCTGGACGTTCACGCCATGACGCTTGTGCTTGCCCGAGTAGTAGGGCCGCTGGTCGGCGACCCGGTCGATCGGGATCAGCGTGCCGTCGAGGATCGCGTACGCCAACCGGGTGTGGCGCATCACCGCGTTGAGGTCGTCGGCGCACGGGCGAGCAGGTCGACGGCCTCGCGCAAGTAGCGCCACACGGTCGCCACCGACACCGCGAAGCCGGCCGCCAGCCGGGTGAGGGTGTCGCCGTTGCGCAGGTGGGCCAAGGCCATCAGCGCCTGCTGCCGCGCGGGCAGCCGACGCCAGCGGCCGCCCAGTGCGCGGCGCCGGTCGCGGATCAACTCGGTCAAGCGGGTCAGGCTGCGCGTGGACAGCGGGATGCTGGCAGGATAGGTCAGCAACGAAGCTCCCGTACTGGGCGGTCGTTCTTGGTCGACTGCTGTCCTACCGGGAGCTTCGTCCTATCTGGAGCAACGACACGCCGCTGCGTACCTGCTCAGGCCTCCCTGATCACGATGAAAATGCTCACTCAAGATGGTGCGCTGTCCGTCGATCGTCGTCGTCTCGTAGCGGCCAGTCGAGTGTCTGCGGCAGCGCGTCCCACAGTGCGGCCGGCTCGACGACGTTAGCCTGCTTGTCCCAGGTCGGCGACCCTAGAACGTCGGAGAGACGGACGAAGCTTCCCCGTGACACCTCCGCGAACTTGGCTCTGCGTCGATGTCAGTGGCTCCCGCCATACTTGTTGCATGACCGATCTTGCGTACATGGTCCGAGAGGACTGGGCTCAGCAGGGCACGGCGATGGTTTCAAGTAGCGCTCGCATCCGCGAGTGGCTCGGCGACGGACCCGTGGTCTTCGCAGTCACCGACAAGAGGAAGTTCAACGGCGCCCACAGCGCCGATCTTGAGGCGGCAGAGTACATCGTGGGTCGTGCGCGGCACCACGTCGTTGACATTGCTGACCTCACGCGTCTCGCAGACGATGACCGACTGGTCAATGTCGCGGTCGTGGTGCTGCATCCGTTCGATCAGCGGGACTGCGAGGCCCTCAGCGAGATGATCGGATCTGAAGCGGCCAGCCGCGTGTTCGCTCTGATCTGGTCTCCACGAGACATCATCCGCGCTTGGCTGGACGGACACGGTGCTGTCGACCTGCACACCGGAACGCCCTGTCCTGCGCCCGACCCACTCCAGGTGGCCGCCGCCAAGCTGATGGTCGCCGAGCAGTACAACGGGCTGAGTTCCGGTCGCGGCAAGGACGCTGTCGTCCAACTGCTGAGGGCCTTCACCGGCTCGGGGTACCCGCTCGATGGGGACGCCTGGCTCCGGGCGTTCTTCGCCGCGGGCGGAGCCTTCCGTCACGCTGAGTCATTGGTGAAGTTCGTCAAGGAGATGAAGGCCGGCACCAAGCACCGCGTCAAGCCTCGGTTTCGCGATGACATCCTCGACATCCTGCGAGAGCGGGTGACAGGTGCAGGTCGATCTCCAGGGCAGGATACATCCCAAACCTGCTCCCAACAAAGGCGGCTGGCCATAGCGGCTGACCTGCCCATTTAGGAACGCCTAGATCGCCGACCAGCGTGCCGCTGGCACGGTAGGGGCGAACGGTGGTCCTGCACCTGCTAGTGGGTATAGGGCGAGACCCGGCCGCACCGCCGGAGCGTTGCAGCGCCGTCGACGCATGCGTTGATCATTGGGGAGGGCGGCTCGTGCGGTGCGCCGCACGCGCATCAGCTGTCGTGGCTAGGCCGACCGCTCGGGTATCGGCCAGAGGGACTAAGGGCTTTATGCTGGCAGTCCCTGCTGCTGCCGGGAGGTTCTCCAGACGCGCTACGAGGAGCACCGGGCGACGTGCGGAAGGGCGGCAGCAAATTCCTACGGCGTGGGTTGGATCGCGTCCAGCCAGTCGAAGAGCTGGGTCGCAGCAAGCACGAGTTGGTTGCATTCGTCACGGTCGACCGCTTCACCCTCATGTGCGATCTTGTTTCGTAACTTCCTGAGCCACTTGGCCTTGATGAACAGCGCTTGGTTCGACAGCCTGAGGGACACCCCGAAGGCTGTTGATAAAACCGGCACTGCGGCAACCTCATACGCGGCGATCCGCCCGCCGATAGACACGGCTGCCCATCGAATCAGTCGTCCTCAGTGTTTGACGATGATCGCCCGAACGCCGTCGGCTGCCTCGATATTTCGCCGGAACTCGGCGCCGTCCCTGATACATCCGGACACGTCGTATACGACGAACACCAAAGCTCGGTAGGCCCTCCCGTAGGCAACTATGTCGGCGTTGATTTCATCGACGACCGATCCCATCTTTGACCTATCCTTGACGAGCTTAACCTCGATTGCCGTGAAGAGCTGGGGGAGACTGAAGTCGGGAATGACCTCCTTCGCGGAGTACTTGACGCGGCCTGACTCCCGGTCATAGTCAAGACCGTTCTCCATCCCCTTACCGATGAGAAGCTGTTCCACCACGCCCTGAACGTCCCTCTCCCTCTCAGGCATGTGAAGCATCGCCCTTCGAAGGTTCGTCTCCAGGAAATCTGCGATGCCGGAAATGCGTTCGGCTTTCGGGTTGACTGGGTTTAGCAGATAAGCGCGGAGAATCGACAGATTGGCTCGTACGTCTTCGAAAAGGGCTTGCTGCTGCATTGCTATCCTTGCAACCCCTGCCGTCCACAGCACCGACGCAAACGACGAGCGCCCCCAGCCCACTACCAGGATCACCGAGTCGGTAGAGACAGTTGATGCGGACTGCGTCGGTATCCTGACGGACTCGATCGCAATCTAGTGTCGCCCTACGTTATTACGGCTCGCCAGGCTGGCGGACCGCTAGGTACGGTGGATGGTGTGCTGCTAGAGCCTGGTTAGTTCGATCGCGTGCAGCCCGAAGCGGATCGAGCCCTTCCAGCAGATCGCTCAGCGTTGATGTACTCCTGAAGGGATCGATCACCGCCGCAGGCCGTCAACTTTGCGCGTGCCAGTAGAATTGCCGCGTGGCTGGATCGTTCTCCTGGGTAGACCTTGTGGCTCTCGTAGTCTCCACGGCCTCGCTCGGCATCACGATCGCCATCTTCTTCCTCGGGCGGCGCCTGTCGTTCCGACAGCAGCGTGAGCGGATTCGCGAGCTCGAAGCCAAAGCCTGGGAGGTACTCGGGCCAATTCGTAACGAAGGGCTCAATAGCAAGATTGTAGTCATGAATGTGGCTCGCTACAAGCGCGGTTACGACGGCAGTAACAAGATGACTTGGCGGGGGTACGCCTACACGGGACCGGAGTTGATCGAAATCGTCCACGGTGGTGTGGAGGTGGTAATTAAAGGTGTGAGCAGCTATTACGATGCTCAAGGACGACGCACTCTTGCCAAAACCGAAAACCCAGCGCCTACTGTCATCGAATCCGGGCATATTCCATGGGCCTGGATTGAGGACATCGCCCGAGATGGTGACGAGTTCGACGGCGCTCCTATCTTCTTCGTCCGTCACCGAGCGCCGGGCCGGCAACCGTACGACTTCATTACCTATCGCGAAGGACTGCCCGTGCCATTCGGGCTGAATAATCGTGACTATTACAGCCCGATCCCGGAGCTAGGAACGTGGCGACCGCGGTTCATTCGAGACTGGTTCCGCTTCGTGAAGCTCATGTGGCAAAACAGAAAGATGGAGGAAAACGTTCGGCGGGCATGCTACAGCCGTCTGGGACAGCCGCCCCCGAATCGGCAGTAGCCACCCCGGCGTCTTCACCGAGCCGTGACGCCGCCCGGATCTTCAGCGGAGGATGTATAGGCAGCCCGGCGGAGGATTTCGTCCAACTTCCGATGCTCAGGGCTTAGTAGAGCGCGGTAAGGTTTGCTGACTTGCACCATGCGCTTCACTGCGGCAGCTGGGGCCGCCACCGCAATTTGCTCCATCAGGTTCCACGCCATCTCATCGAAGACTATGCGGACAGCAGCATCGTCGCCGGCCGTGCAAAGTTCCTCGAGCTTTGGCATTCGTCGCGTAAGGGCCGGTGCCGAAACAGGATGCACCGATATCACGTCAACGGCCTGGCTTTCCGACTCTGGCAAGTTGTGCGCCTCCATTGCGTTCATCAGCGGGCTAACGTTTCCAGCTAGCATTGGGTCGTACAGGCCGGGGTACGGCATCTCCTCGTAACCGGGTTCGTGACCGGCAATGTAGAGTGGCGCAACGCCGCCGGACTCGGCGACGACGCCGAGCGCCAAGTCGAGCAGATTCACCGGCCAGCCCAGGTCTCGGATCATGCATAGCCGCATAACAGGCTTAGCCGACACCACCAGAGCCGCGAGCATAAGCTGTGCCGATTCCGCCGCAGACTGGGCGTAAAACAGCGTATCCGGCGAATGAAGCCTTACCAGGTTGCCGGTGCGACACCAGCGACGGAACCGCTGCAGGACAATCGAGTTGTCTACCACGTGCGTAAATCGGACGCCCGCACAGCCGATGTTGCCGCGCGCCGCCACCTGGCTCACCACCCACTCACCCATCCGTTTTGACTCTGCATAAATATCACTGCTGTACGGGCGCAACGCTTTCCCCGTCGACGCATATACGAAGTTTTTGGCGCCCGCACGTTCGGCCGCTTCGGCAACGTTGCGGGTGCCCATTACGTTGGTGTGAACGGTTCGGGCAACTTGGAACTCAGCCAAGCCGGGGTCACGCTGCGCGGCAAGGTGAAATACCGCCTCCGGGCGATGTTCGCGCATAAACGCGCTAACCGATTCGTAATCGCGAATATCCAACTGCAGGTACCTCACGCCTGGAACGGGCCGCGTAGGCGGTGTGATGGCTGCACTCATCAAGGCGACCGGTCCAAGGAGGTTGAGACGGCGCAGAAGGGCTGTACCGAGACAACCGCTACCCCCGGTCACGACAATCCGTCGGCCACGGACCGCCGCCATGACCGCATCTACCGACAAAGGTATTGTCCTTTTCCGGATGGCCACGTAGCGGCGTAGTTCCTCGACGTACCCGGAACGCGCTCGCAGCAACTCGGCGGTCAGCTCCGACAGTCGTCCGCGGTCAGCGGCGGAGACTTCTCTCTGGTGGGGAACAACCCCTACCATGCGTTGCAGGACTTCGTCCGTTGCCGACATTATGCGTCCTAGCTTTCTCTCACAGCTCGAAGCAGAGCCCCGTTCGCCTGGCGTCGCCGCTCAGGTGTGTCGCCTATATCCGCCCCTGCGCACAAATCGAGCGAGGTGCCGGGAGTTCAGGCGCGAGAATTATCCGCTCTAGACGGGCCGGGAGGCCGCTAGGTGCTGGTTGAGCCGTCGTCGCGGAGGCGGCAGCGCTACGCCCTGTAGCAGCCGGCGAAAAACCAGTCGATGTGGTGCCAGGTGCCGAAGCCGTCCACCCAGTAAGCCTGAAACCCGGCGCAGACTTCCTTGCCCGGGCTGGCATCGACGGTATACGTCCAGTTTGTCCCAGGCACGCCGCCCTGACTGGGTCCGCCGGGATTCCAGGCCGACTGGACCAGGGCAAGTGGCCGGGCGCTCGAACCTCGAAGGTGCGACAGGCGACCCCAGCCGACTCCGCTGCAGCCATACGAGTGCCGCAGTTCCTCGCGCATGATCGCGCCATCCACATCGAAATCCTTGTACTTCCAGGTGTTGCCGGTGCCGCAGCCGGCGGGATTCACTCCGGTGGGCCCAGCCGATGCGGGCGCGGCGCCGGCGCCAGCCAGAAGGACGCCGAGAGCCAATGCGGCCACGACTCGTGTTGCGGACCTTTTCATCACTTCTCCTCGCGTGAGCTGGCAACGGTCCATGCCGTTGACCGTGTGGGTGACCGGGTGGTCGGGCAGGCAAGGCGACGGGCGACCGCTCGCCTCCGGTGGTGTGCTGACGGTCAGCGTGGGCGGGGCGGACGGCGAGCCTTGGCGCGTCGTGCGGGTGTCGCCGGATCGGCGACCCGGCCGGCGGTCTGGGCCCGGAACTCCGTCTGCACGCTCGTGTCCAGCCGTGCGGCGGTGCGGGCGAGGGCGGCGTCGCCGGGTCCGGCGACGAGGTGGAAGTGCGAGGCCTTCGCCGGCGTGAGGTCGCCTCCCCAGACGACCGTGCCGTCGCAGTCCACGAGGATGTCCCGCACGATCGTCTCGTGATGCGGCCACAACCGCTCGCTGCCACCGGCGGGGTACGCGGCGGGATGCAGCGCGGTGGCGGTGCCGGACAGGTGGTTGGACTCGTAGGCCGCCCGGACCGTCCGGCGGGTGGTGTGGCCGGCGATCCCGCCGCCCTCGCCGCTGTCGAGGGGGGCGATCTCGTAGTGCCAGCGGCGGGCGACGTGCAGCAGCACCGTGGCGGCGGGACCTGGCCGCAGGGCCACCGTGGCGCTCGATCCCTCGACCCGGTACGTGGCGATGGCGGCGGGGTCGATGCGCCAGCCGTTCGCGGATCGGGGACCCGTCCACCGACCCGCGCTCGTGTCGCTCGCGCGGGCGGCCATACCGGGGGCGACGGCCAGGATGCCGGCACCGGCGGCGACGCCGAGCAGATTACGTCTTGTGATCATCTTTGCTCCTCACCCGGCGCTGTCGAGGGCGGAGACGCCGGGGTCGGCTCCGTGGCGCCAGACGTCGTGGTCCAGTCCCCAGCCCGGCTGGAACTCGTACTCCCTGATCTGGTTGAACGACCAGTTGTCCGGCAAAGGGAATCCGAGGTTGCCGGAGTAGCCCCAGGACATCCCGGAGACCAGCGACCAGCGGGCGCCGACCTCGCGGGAGACGCGGGTGCACACGTGGCGCGAGCCGTAGACGCCGAAGACGTAGCGGTTGCCCAGTTCGGCAAGGCCGTCCCGCACTCCTCGAAAGTAGGGATTGATGTGGGTGTCGATGTCGACGTCCAACGCGTCGTAGTCGACGGCGAAGTAGATGCAGGCGCCGGCGGGGATGCGGTGCTCGACGGCCTTCTGGTGGGCGATCCTGCCCTGGTCGTACCCCTTCTGGTACGTGAAGTTGACCAACTGCGTGCCGTTGTACTGGAAGATCGGGAAGAAGCTGAGCCCCGCGTCCAGGATGGTCTGCGGCTCGCCGGGCTTGAGAGCCTTGTCAAGGTAGTACTCGTCGGTCGGTGGCAGGTGTTCGTCCAGGTAGCGGCCGACGATCTGGTAGCCGGCGGTCCTCAGTTGCGCGGCGCGGGTGGCGGTGATCTGGGTGATGCAGTCGCAGCCGGTGGCCGGCCGGGCGGTGTCACCACAGGACACGAGCAGCTGCGCCCACGTGGTGTAGTCGTTGGTGCCGGTGACCGGTATCTGCGAGAAGCGCTGGAAGGCAGCCACCCACTCCACGTGCGTGCTGGTCGTACTGTCGGTACCGATGTCCTCCGGACGGTAGCCCAGCGGCGTCGGGCGTGGGCCCGCCAGCATGGTTGGGGAGTTGAAGTAGCAGGCCGCCCGGAACAGGTACCGGAGGTCGCCGGTGAGCTGGCCGGAACCCCGCCCCTTCAGCCCAGCCTGGGTACCGGGTCCGAAGTAGCCGTTGATCGAGTGCAGGTAGATGCCGATTTCGTACTGGACGGCCATCATGAGCCCCTGCTGGACGTCCCGGGAGTAGAAGCCGTCGCAGGGCACAAGCCGCATCGTGGGAATTCCCACGTCGGCGACGTAGCGTACGTTGAGCCGCTGCTGGATGCGCTGGATCTCGGCGTCGCCGCCGGGCACGAGCTGGAACTGGTCCATGCGCATCAGCGCCTTGACGACGTGCGGCCACATCCTGCGCCGCATCGACTCGTCCGCGTACGACAGACCCGCGTCACCGTAGAGCTTCTCGAGGGCGTTACGGGAGTCGCTGTTCCAGTCGATCAGCTCGTCCGAGGTCCAGTAGCCCTTGCACCACAGGGCCGCGTTGTAGATCCGCACCAGGTTCAGGTTGAACTCCTCCGCGGGGAGGGTGTCGCGCCTGCGGACCGCCTCGAAGGTGCCGGGGCCGAAGTTCTGCACGGTCGGAGAGATGCCGAGTTCGTGTTGCAGTCCCTGGGTGAGCGACAGCACGGTCGACCAGCCGGTACGCCCGTCCTCGGGACAGGCCACGTATCCCGGGGCAGCGCGGTACGCGGCGTTCACCCAACGCTGGGCCCCGAAGACGTGGATGTCCGCGAGGCCGGTCCAGGGCACGCTCGGGTCGATCGTCGAGCCCCGCTGGGCGTACATCGTCAGGTTGCCGGGGCACTCGGTGGGAATGTTGGACTCGAAGGAATGCGGAAGGATCCTGAGCCCAGCCTTCCTGGGAGCCTCGGCCCGTAGGTGCGCGATGAGCCGGCGGTAGGCGCCCAGCATCGCCTCGGTCGCCGTGTGGTTCGACCGCATGAGCGCACAGATGGAGTAGAACCCCGCGTTCCTGCCTATCGTCTCCCCGTCGTCGCAGATGTAGCCCGGAGAGTTGGCCTCACCGCGCTCGTACCCACGGCCCTCGTAGATGTCGCCGTGCCGGCAGACGAGGAAGTTATAGGCGATGTCCCCGTCGTACTCCTTGTGGTCACGGATGTGGTTTTCGTAGATCTCGGCGACATCCATCTGGCACGCGACCTCCGACTCGTAATCGTTGCCGAATGGGTCCGCCGGGCCGCGGTGGTGGATGAACACGCCGCCGACCGGGTTCCAGTCGGGGTTGCTACTGCACTTGGGAGCTGCGGCGGCGTGCGGTTGCTGGTCTGGGTTCACGTACTGAGCCCAGATTGCCCGCTTGTGGATGTCGATGGGCATGGCTCCTCGTTCCGACGGCGCTTCAGGTGGGCGGAGAGGCGGGAGGACGGTCGGTGTGCGTGGGGTGCCCACAGGATCGGCCTTGGTGTCGGCTAGTGGCGGAGGCGTTGCACAGCGTAACCCCCTGTGCAATAAATAGCCCGTGGGAGCCGGGCGGAGTGCCTCCGGCCGTCGTGGGCGTCCGTACGGGTCGAGTGCCGGACCGGCGGCCCGTCCGCGTCTGCCGGCGCACCAGCAGCGCGTGGGATGGCTGCTGCGGGTCAACCGGCTGTACGGGCCAACCGAGCGGTGGCTGCGGTCGGCCGACTTCGCCCAGGCGTTCCAGGGCGGCTCCTGGCCCGAACGCACCAGCGTCTACCAGATCTCGCGCTGGGAGACCGCCGTGGTCCGCGTGCCGTACCTGGCGATCTGCCGGTACGAGGAGCTGCTCGACCTACCGTCGCATCGGCTCGTGGCGTTGATCGACACCATCTATCGGTACGCGGCATCCACCGGCGACGCCTCGCCGGTGCTGACCCGAGGTCCGGAGCGACTGGCGGCGCCGGACCGACTCACCGAGCTCGTGGACATGGCTAGCTCCTCGACGGCACTGCTCACCGGGATGGAGTGGGACGAGCTCACCCGGCGATTGGCCGCGGCGCCGCAGGTGGTGATCAGCCCGCAGCGAGCCTGGACGGCCATTGCCGAGCGACTGCTTAGCGAAACCATCGTCGCCGACGGGATCGCCTGGATGCAGCGCTACGAAGCGCTGAGCCGCCTGCTGGCCCATCCCGTCGGCCAACAGGCAGCCGTCGCCGCCTGCGCCAGCCTCGCGGCCGACCGCACCAATCAGGTCTTCATCGAGACGGTGAGCGCGCTCGACGCGAGCGGCCATCCCGACGCCAACCGGCACGTGCTGCGTCAGCTGATCCACCCGACGAATGAACGAGCCCAGTTCGGCGCTCTGCTGGCGAGCGTGAGGAAGCTCCGTTTCGGGCATTTCACCGACGGGGAGATGCCGGTCCTGGTGGCGATCATTCACGAGTTGGCTTCCGATTCGACCAGGCGTGAAGATGTCCAGCCGCTCGCGGTCGAGTTGCTCCGCCGACTGCCGGACACCGCCTCGAGGGCCAGCCGGAACCGGCTGCGCCGACTGGCCACCGATCCGACTCTGCAGCAAGTCCTTCGCGCCGGCCGGCTGGCGGAAGGGGAGGCGAGCCGGCACCTGGTCGACCGCATCACCAACACTGTCCTGGCCCTGATGCCCGGCGACGCACCTCCGTTCCACGACGACGTGCTGCCGATCCTGGTCGACGAGATGCTCTTCAGCCCGGTGTTCGACGTCCGGATGTATGCAGCTATCGCCGTGAGCGGCACTCCGTACCGCCAACGCCTTGCCACCGCGCTGTCCGCGGAGCTGGCCGGTCCGGCGGTACTCGCCGCGCCGGTGGCGCCCGCCATGATCGAGGCGCTGCGGCTGCTCGGGGGAAGCGAGCAACGGGCGGTAATCGAGCGGCTGGTTATCGCGAGCGGGATGCCGGCCCCGATCACCGTTGCGGCAGCACAGGCGATCGGGCACGTGGGCGGGCGCAGCGACGACCAGTTCTGGGGGCGGGCGATCGCCTATCACGCCCGCCTGTGGGGGCGGACGCGCCAGTCGGCGAGCGCGGCGGCGTTGAACGGCCTGACCTACGGCCTCGGCATGTCCCGGAATGTCGCCATGCTGCAACGGTTACGCGCCGACGACCGGATGCCGGAGCCGGTAAGAGCCGCGGCAGCGTGGTGGCTCAACCTGCCGGAAAAGGTGTACGCGAGCGCGAACCACTAGGGCGTGTCTCCTGGATCATGGCTTGGGGTAGTCCGGTATCGCGCGTAGCCAGATGAGTGGTGGCGCCGAACGCCAGCTGGAGGAGCTGCGAACCCAGGCGGCGATTCTGACCCACCTGGAGCATCGGGCGCTGGTGAAGGTACGGGAGGTGTTCGTCGGGCAGGCACCGGACGGCGAGGGCGACCGTTTGTACTTCGTCATGAAGTGGATCGAGGGCCGCAGCATGCAGGACGCCCTGGAACGGGGCGAACTGCGCTCACGGCGGCGTCCAGCGCCCGTCAATCACTGTCTATAGTCCCGACTCAGCATTGACTACACAGACATCATCGAAATAGTCTCCTGCCGGCCTGGCCGTAGGTACGCTATTAGGTGGGTCTGACAACACCACGTCCAAAGCTGCTTCACCTAACACTGAAACCGTTCGACGATTAAGGCCGCCACTTTGCAAGCGCTGTAGCCAACACCGGACGCCCGGGCGGGCATGACTTATAGGTCCGGGATCAAGTTCACGATGCCCCCTGCCCACCCCACAATGCGATCTCGCCCCCAGGCATGCACGTAATCCGCCTTCCCTTCGGCCCCACAAACCCCCAAGCCTCGTAGTCAGAATGCGGAGCAACTGTTAGTGCCGCGCCACTTTCGAACAGCACTCGAAGATCCCCAGCGCTTCCCGCTTCAGCCAGCGTAATCGTATCGCGCACTAACTGCGCCAGATGAGCTGCCGCATCGCCCGGATATTCCGGGTCAAAGCGGAACTTTTCACCCTCCGGCGCCCTAATGATCGCCTCCGTCTCAACGCGCAGTTCGCAGTCCCCACTCGTAAGGATCGTAAAGGCGGCGTCGAAGCAGACGCGATTCACCGACTGACCTCGAACACTCAAATCCATACCTACCAGCCGTTCGGAAGAGGGTACGTACCATCGGAATTCATCGGGATGTGCGTCTCGGCCTTCGAGCCCGGCTTTCCATTGAGCCCGATCGGCTGACCATGTCCGTTGTAGAAGCGCACATACCCATTCGGATACATCGTGGTCGGATTCATCACGCGAACCATGTCCGCGTTTCCCGTTGCGCCAGGGGCCTGCCACACCTGCCCCTTGCCATTATCAGCCGTTCTCGCCACCCAGTTATCGCCTGTTCCAGCGGGACGATGAGGACCGAGCGGCACAGGGACATCGCACCCAGTGTTGTGTACGAGGACCGGGGTGTTGCTTGCCATCACATAGTACGTGTGAATGTCGGCGACGGTCAGGTTGTACGCCAAGCCTTCTTGGAAGGTGTCCCATTCGATGCCGTTGACAGCAACGCTTCCTCCGGATGCCGTGCGTAGGGTATCGCCTGGGTCAAGATCCTGGCTGGCTTGCCACTGCTGGTCGGTCTGGTTCCAGAACGGGTGGTCCTCGGTAGTTGTGACGACTTCACCGCCTGCCAACTTCAAGTCGACCAGCTGGTCCTCGTGGACCCATAGACGGACAACCGTGCGGGGGCCTTCCTCGCCCGTTTCGGGATCTGTGGCCAGGACCACGTCTCCAACTTGAACGTCCCTGATGGCCTTGGTACTGCCGTCGGCCATGAGGACGTGTGTGTCGCCGCTAAAGCTGCATGCCTTCCCAAAGAACTTCGTTGCCCATTTGACGAATGACTTCCCTAGCGTGCCGGCGGCTTTCCCCACGATCGGAATGAGAGCGACGCCGGTCCAGGCGCAGCCTGAGACGCTTCCGCCGACGCAGGCCTTGGCGTCGTTGTAGCCGGACAGTTCAAGGGCGAGGCCGGCGAAGAATTCGCCTGCTTGGTGGTTCTCTTCGGCCTCCATTTCCGCGCAGCGCTTGGGGTTGTTGTGGCAGAAGACTAGGCGCAGGACCTGACCCTGCTCCCATGTGCCGATTTGGTCGTAACCTGCTTGGAATCTGAGTGTCGCGATGTGGTCGAGGGTCCAGACTTCGGTGACGCCTGGTTCTACGCCGAGGGTGGCCTGTCCGAGGTTGTTGGTAGTGGGCGGCGGGGGCGGGGGCGGGGGCGTCGCGGGCTGGTTCAACGGCTGTCCGGTGACAGTGACACCACTGTCGGTTTGGTAGCCGATCTGGCCGCCTTCGCTTTGGCTGTTTCCTTCGATGTGGATGAGGCCGCTGGGGTCGGAGAAGGTGATTGGGCTGTTGTTGCTGTATGCGTAGCCGTGCCACTGCTGGGTATCGGCAAGGTCTTGGATGGGGTCGACGGAGATGAACCGTCCGAGGGTGGGGTCGTATTCGCGGGCGCCGAGGTGGGTGAGGCCGGTGTCGTCGGTGGTGCCGCCGACGAATCCCTTGGTGCCCAGCCAGGGAGTTGGTGTTGTTCCGCGTTCTTCGCCGTAGGGCATGCTTCGGCGGCGTTGGCTGGCCAGGGTACCGGGGTCGATCTGGATGTTGCTGGTGCCTTGGTGGTTGTTGATCGTCCACTTGAGGCCGGTGACGTCGCGGACGGCGTAGCCGTCGTAGTGGCGGGTGCCGTCGGGTTGTGTGCTGCCGGTGGTGAGTTCGAGTTCGGTGTTGCCGAGGTAGAGGGTGGTCTTGTCGGGTGCGCGGGAGATGAGCCGGTTGCCGTCGGCATCGTACAGATACCTAGTCGTCTGGCCGCTCTCAGTGAGGGTGTCCAGGTGGCCTTCGGGGTCCCAGGTCAGGGTTTGGCCGGCGCCGGTTTCGGTGGTGCGGGTGAGGGTGTTGCCGGCGGCGTCGTATGTGAAGGATCGGGTGGGGGTGCCGGCCTTGGGTCCGGTCGCGGACACGCTGATCAGCGTGTGCGGTTGGGGCTGCCCGGCCGCGGGGGTGGTGTACGTCCAGGTGGTGTCACCGCCTGGGTCCTTGTCGACCTGGGTTGTCCGGTTGCCGACGGTGTCGAAGGTCCACTGCCGCCAGTAGGGGTCCGCGCCGGCGCGTTGTGGTGTGGCGCAGTTCCAGCTTGCTTCGGTCCATGCTTCGACGAGCCGGTGCTGGTAGTCGTAGTCGAAGCATTCGACCTGGTCACGTACGCCGTTGGTCTTGCCGGCGATGACGGCGATAAGGCCGTTGTCCTGGTACGCGTATTGGGTGCTGAACTTGTCGTCCCAGGTGCCGGGGGTGGTCTGGTTTTCGGTGTGGACCTGGGCGTCCATCAGGCGGCGGTGGCTGGTGGCGTGCTGCGTGGTGAACCGGACCTGCTTGCCGGCGGCGCCGAGGTAGGTGCGGTAGGGCAGGCCGTCGTAGGCGTAGTCGACGTCGGCGAGGTAGGTCTGCTGACCGGAGCTCACCGAGGTGAGCAGTCCTTGGTTGAGGTAGGTGTAGGTCAGCGTTTCGGTGGGCAGGCCGCCGACGCCGGGCAGGCTGATCGTCGCCGGTGCGCCGTTGGCCTTGTAGGTCATTGATGTGGTGTAGGTGCCGGCGAGGACGCCGTTCGCGGTGGACGCCGGGATGGTGACCGTCGTGGACCGGGGGCGGTAGGCGTCGTCGTAGGAGCCGACGCTGGTGGTGTAGGCCAGCCCGTCGGTGTCATAGCGGGTGGCGCTGGTCAGTTGGCCCTTGGCGAGGGTGTCGTAGACCCACTTGGCGCGCAGGGTTCCCGTCGTTGTGTCATCGCGCATCTCGGTCTTGCGGCCGAGGTTGTCGTAGACGAAGGCCAGCAGTTCGTCGCGGCCGTCACGGATGCTTGTCACCTGGCCGGCGTCGTCGTAGTTGAAGACGCTGGTGCCAGCGTCGGGGTCGCCGACGGTGCGTTGGCGGCCGAGCAGGTCGTAGGAGTACCGCCAAATGTTGCCGGCGGGGTCGGTGACCGACACCAGTTCGTTGCGCAAGTTGTAGTCGTAGCGGGTCGTGTCGTGTGCACCGCTGGTGTCCGCCGTGTGGTACTGACGCTTCTCCACAACCCGGCCGTGGTCATCGACCACGTTCCGCGTCGGGAAGGAGCCGGCCGGCGGCGTGACGGTGGTCGAGTTCCAGGCGTACGCGGTGGTGGTCTTCCACTTGTACGCGTCCAGCGACCAAAGTTCGGCCGCGGTCTGACGGCCACGCCCGTCATAGGCGAACCGGGTTTGTCGTTCGATCACCGAGTCTGCCGCCGTCACCAGCGTGGAGGTCGGCGCGGAGTCGGTGTTCCAGAACAGCGAGTCCTTGATTGTCAGGCCCCGCTCGTCATACACGCGTTCGGTGATAACCCTCTTGCCGTCGGCGGCGGTCGCCTGGCTCTGGCGGTGTCGCAGCAGGCCGTCGTAGATCTCGTATGAACTGACCTGGGTGCCGTTCGGCCCGAGGGACTTGGTTGACACCCACGACGGCGCGGTCTGGGACAGGCTGTAGCCGTACTGCTCGTCCGGGGTGCCGGTCGTGTTGCCGGGCTTGGTCACCGACAGCGTCCGGCCCAGCGCGTCATAGGTCCCGGTCGTGACCTTGCCATTGGCATCAGTAACGGTCAGTGGCAGGCCGCGAGTCACGTCGAAGGTGCTGGTGACCGCGTGCCCGGCCGGGTTCGTGACCGTCATCTGGGTAGCCAGCCGGTCGGCGTTTTCGGTGTAGGTGGTGGTCGTGGTGCGGCCCAGCGCGTCGGTGGCCGAGGTGACCTGGCCGTGCGGGTTGTAGACGACGTTCTGCGATGCGATGACCCAGCCGTCAGCCGGGAAGTGGAGCTTGGCGTCTTTCCAGCTCTCACTCTTCGTCACATTGCCGCGTCCCGGCGCGTCACCGACGTAGGCGAGCCCGTCGTAGTAGTAGCGAGTATCGCCGAGCAGCGAGTACAAGCTCCCTGAACAACTGCCGGACGTGATCTTCTTCCGCGCGACGAAGGCGTACTTGTAGGTCGCCGGGTTGTCGGCGTAGGTGTACGTGGTGCAGGTCTGGTCGTCGGTGGCTGGGCCACCCTCGTCGGAGACGGTCAGCACCCGCCCGAAGGTGGAGTCGTAGCTGGTGTCGACCAGAAACCGCTGTGACCAGGCGCCGTCGACCCACTCCCAGCGGATCTCCTTGCCGGTCCTGTTGATGTAGGACTTGTGCACGTTCGGCACCGCCCACGACGTCGACAGCGTCCGCGTGCCGGTGGTGGAGGTCCACGGGTCGTGCTTGAGGATCTGTACCACGCTGCCGCCGGCCTGGTCGTAGGTCCGCTCGTTGAGCAGATGCCCACGCCGGTACTCGGCGTCCGTGGCCGCTCCCCCACCGGCCACCGAGTCGAACGGGGTCACCGACACCGTGCGGGTGCCGGAGTCGGTGCGGTCACCGTGCAGGCCCCGCAGGTACAGGTAATCGACCTGCGACCTGGTACCCGTCGGGTTGCCCTTCCTGACGGTGACGTTGGTGTAGCCGGCCCAGTCCGACCAGGACCGCTTCGCCAACGGCGCTCCCCACACCGCAGCACCGTCCGAGTGTCCCCACAGCACGCTGGTGGAGGAGTTCGCCGTCGAGTAGCTGTACTCCGTGGTGATCGGCGGGGATCCGCCGAGCAGGTCGGCTGCGACGACCTTGGCCACGATCCGCTTGTGCCACCACGCCCACCCCGTCTGACCCGACGGGTTGGTGTAGTACTGCGGGAAGCAGCGCTTGGAGTTGTTGTCCGGGTTGGGGAAGCTACCGCCGAACGCACAGCCGGTGTCGGGGGCCGCATAGGTGACGTCGACCTGGCCGCCTGTCTCGGTTTGCAGTTTGGTGATGCGGTACTTCTCGTGGGACTGCATCGTCGCGTTCGGGTCGTAGTCGGCCCGGTTCTGCGTCTTCGTGCCGTAGGTCAGCAGCTTCGGCAGCGTGACCGAGGTACCCGCGGATTTGCCGGTGCGTTGGATACTGGACAGCCACAACACCGGCGACGGCGCCGACGGGAAGGACTGTCCGATCGCCCACTCGTCCACCACCGAGTACGAGCCGCTCTTCAGCACCTCGGTCGAGATCTTGGACACCCGCCTGGTCGACCAGAACGTCGGCGTCAGGTTGTTGGAACACGGCGCGGAGAGACACTCCAAGTCCCACGGAGTGTCCGGCCAGTTCGCCTCATCATGCGTACCGCAGGAGGTGGTCACACAGCGGTCGGAGTTGGTGAACACCATCCGCGCCGGCGCCGACACCGTCGAGGCATCGGACTTGTGGGTACCGTAATCGATCCGGTTCAGGTACACCTCACGGTGATAACCGGCCGTCGTCGACGCCGAGTTCATCAACCCGGTAAAAACGGTCGCCCGGCCGTACCAGTACGAGATCTCGTTACCGTTGCGGTCCACGACATAGTCGAGCATCCACCGCCACGCCTGCTGACACCGCGACGCCCCCGCCGACGACGTGCTAAAACACGGCTCACCCGAGTGATTCGCGAACACCGGCACCACCGGCGTGGAATTCGTGTAGCCCTTGCCGTTGGGCAGAGCATGCCGACCGAACCAGTACTCGGTCCCGTCCGTCGTAGTGATCTTCCAGTGCTCACCGTCGTTGTCACCGTTGCCCGCGCCGGTCAGCAACTCCACCTTCGACCCGTCGTCGTCACCCAGCCGCCACTTCCCATCGTCACCAAGGACGATCTCGCTGGAGATGCCGTTGAGCATGATCTGCGCGTTCGGCAGCCGCCAACACAGGTCCCCGGTGTAGTTCAGCGACGTCCAATACGGCGAATTCTCCGAATCGTCCACACACGCACGGTAGGTGCGCTCGATGAAGCCAGGGGTGTAGTTCCAGCCCTCCCCGAACGTCGACGGCTGCGTGTTCGACCCCGCCGTCTGCCCGTCCACCGCACCCGAGCTATAGCCCAAGCCCACCTGCGGCACCAGACCACCCGGCACCGGAGGCGCCTCCATCGGATACGCGTAGGTGAAGCTGCCCGAGTTACCGCTGACCGCCCACGTCGAGGACTCCTTCAAGTCCGTCTTCGAAAAGTCCCCGGATTCGCTCGAGGAACCGCTGGCGGTCAACACCATGACCTCACCGCCAGCCGCCGTCAGGGTGTCGTCGACCCCCGTCGTGCCGGCATCCCGCGTCACCGGCGACGAACCGGCCAGATCCACCTCTGCGGTGACCACACCGGCCTCACCGTCGTTGACCGAGTCCAGCCACCTGACCTGGCCGCACTGCTCAGCCTCCGGTGTGGTCAACGCACACGCCGGCATCTTCGCCAACCGCAGCCGCCACGCCCAGTCCCCGCCGTACGCGTGCGCGAACGCCGAATAATCCACCCGCACCTCGGCGCGCCCCCGCCCGGCACCGTCGGCGCGGGCGACCTTCAGCGCCAGCGCCACCCCCGCCCGCTCGGCCGCCTTCCGATCGAGGACCTCAACCCGCACCTTCCCCGGCAGTTCCGACGCGTCCGCCGCATCCGCCAACGCCCGACCCGACAGCACATCCGTCGCGCCGTCGTCCACTGCCGTCACCGCAACCGGCAGGCCGCCCGGCTTCGCCGTACCCTGCAAACGCCGCGAGCGATCCGCCGACAAGGGCAAGTCCACTACCGCAGACCCCGTGGACGGCCACACCACCTTCTTGCCCACGAACGCCGGCATCTTGGGCAGCGGCTTGGGCTTCGTCGCCGCCGATGACACCGGCACCGGCCGCTCCTGCCCACCCGGCTCTGCGGCAGGGGCGGCCAGCGCCGCCGGCACCCCGCCCAGCAACGAGGCCACCAACGACCCCACCAACAACGGCGACAGGAGGCGGGCCCGACGACGAGCCGAAGCCATACGACGGTGAGCAGACACGCGAACTCCGGGGGCTGGATGATCAACGAGTCCCGCGAGTATCCGGAGGAGATCAAGAACCTGTCAAGACATGATTCGAAATGCCCATCTAACCGCACGCGGCATGACCGTAGGTGCCCGGTAGATTCAATTAGTTCCGAAACAGCAGCGGAAGCCGAGTCGCCCTAATGCAGATCTCGATAGTCGGATTTGTTCACTTTGGCGGGCATGCCAGAGATCTTCTTACCTGAATGTCGAGCGGCGGTTGCGGCCCGAGCCTCGGAGAACAAGCCGCGGAACCCGCTAGACTTGCCGTGGGACGAGATGCCGGACGCCCCGGGATTCCGCGGGACCGCGAGGCCCGTCCCTCGCTCGACGAGGTCCTGGCGCTGCGCCGCGACCGGATGGCGACCGTGCGCACGGGTGCTCGACGGTCTGACCGATGAGTCCCTGGCCAGCCGCACTCAGCCGGTCGAGGGGGCCGGCTGGCGATCGCCGGAAAGCTTCCCGGTGCGCGAGTGCCTGCTGATCGTCCTGAACCATGAGTGGCATCACCGGCAGTTCGCCGAACGAGACCTCGACGCCCTGCGGACAGGCGCGAGAAGGAAGGCGACCTGATCGGCGTCGGACCGGCTGACTCGGAGGGAACCCCGAAGTCGGACAACGCCGGACGCGATTCTCGATAGCTGCGGGGTTGGCCCGGGCGACGTGACACGGACGTCATCCTCACGGTAGGTCGGCGGGGAGCCGGGTTCGCCGGTCGGTGACCGCCTTTGCGAGCTGCGGCCTGGTTAGGCCCTCGGCGGGTGAGGTCGGCGCCCATGAGCTGGGTGTTGTCGAAGCGGGCGTCGACCAGGTACGTCTCGGTGAGGTTCGCCGCGGTGAAGTTGGTTGCCGTCAGGGTGGCGCTGCCCAGGCTCGCCCAGCACAGGTTCGCCAGGACGAAGTCCGTTCGGTTCAGCACCGCGTGCGACAACCTGACCCGAGGCATGGTGGCATCGGGGAAGAAGGCGGTGGTGGCGTCGACCTCTTCCAGATTGGCGTCGCTCAGGTCGGCGTCGGACAGGTCCGCGCCGGACAGGTCCGCGCCGGACAGGTGGGCGTGACGCAGCGTCGCGTGGGTCAGTCGGGCGTTGCGCAGCACCGCCTGTTCCAGGTGCGCCTCGAACAGGTTGGCGCTCGAGAGGTCCGCGCTGGACAGTTGGGCGCCGTTCAGATGGAGGCGGACGAGGTCGGCGCCGGTGAGGTCGACGCCGGTGAGGTCTATCCGCGCTGGTGGCAGGCCGGGGTCGACCGGCCGCCGACCGATCGCGGTGAGCGCGGCCTGCACGTCTGCGGCGAGTGTGCGGGTGGGTTTGGCCGTCTTCTCGGGGCAACCCTCGGGCAGGGGCGACGGGGTGGGTCCGGGACGCGCCCGCGGCGCGTGTTCGCGGACGTAGGCCGCCAGCACCTCCACGATGGTGGGGATGTCCGGCTTCGAGTCGTCCATCAGCCGCGCGAAGGCGTGGATCGCGCCCAGCCGGACGCCGGAGCCCAGTTGGTCGGTGGCCCGGATGTAGCGATCGGTCACCTGCCCCTTCTCGGCGACCTCGACCTGGCGCCGGGTGGCGTCAGTTGTTTCGGCGGTGTGGTCCAGCGACTGGCGGGTGAACCACAGCGCGCCGACCGTGCCTAGGGCGGTGAGCAGGGCCGCGACGGCGGCGACCCGCTGGAACCAGTCGACCAGGGCCGGCATGAGTGTTACCACTGGAGCCGGGACGGGCGTCGGGGCCGGATCGGACACGGGCGCGGGAGCGGACGCCGGCGTGGCTGGTGGCTTCCTGCATCGCCGCGGAGGCTGGTGTCCTCTCACCCGAGGACCCGCCACGGTTTCGGTGTGAACACCCAGCGCTGGTCACGTACGCCAACCCGTTGTACGCCATGTCGTACGAGTCGCCGGGGCGGGTGTACTCCCAGTCGCAGAGAATCAGCCCAGGGCGGATGTGCGGGGCGACCTTCTCGTAGCCTCCGGCGAGGTTGGCCCTGGCCCCCGGAGTCCACGCCCGGATGTCGTCGGTGCGAAAGCACTGGACCGACGTCTCGGTCTGATCCGGTTTGGCCTCCAGCGGCGCCGGAACCTTCGCCGCCCAGATCCACCGCTAGTAGTACGGCTCCGCCCGGGCCGCGAACTCGTCATCATAGAGCGTTCGGTAGTCGCCCGAAGTGGGCTTCAGCGACTGGAACAGCTCCGCGTGGTCGCGATGCGTCATGCGCCGCACCCAGATCAGCGGCGACGGATCCGACCACGACCCCGCCTACATCGACCTTGACCTCGACTGACCCGCCAGGCAGCTGAGAGAGGCCCAGGCTAGAGGTCGTCGGGCCACCAAAGGGGGGTCGAGGCTCTTGCCGCAGCCGCGGGGGCATGTGCCGCATCCGCTGCTGGAGACGTTCCAGTGGTGGTGGCAGTACGGGGCGTCGCAGGGCCGCAGAGTCCGGCGTCGTCGTGGAACCCGGCTGTTCTCACCCAGCTGTACCAGTACGGCTGGGCGAAAGCCGCCGCGATCCTCGTTGCCTCCGCCGGGTCGACCGGGGAGCCGTATCCGTTGCCGGCCTCGGTTCCGGAGAACAGCAGCCACCACTGCTGGTCGCCGTGACGCTGATGGGCGGCGTCGAAGGCGTCGCGTTGCTGCGGTGACCACTACTGCGAGTCGGGCGAACAGCGAACATCCTCGCGGTTGCAGGACAAAACAAGATCCTCATTGGACAGACCACGGTCGGACTGGTCTATGTCGGCCTCATGGCCTGCCCACACGCATCGGGAGCTTGAGCATCGTTCACGATCGCTGCATAGCGACGGGTGTGCTATGAAGGCTGCACCGACCCCGAGCACTGGCGGTTGCTCATGAGACACCACCCAAGCATGACCTATGCGGGCGCTCTCAAGATTCTGGGCAAAAACGATCACCCCCGTCTCGAACGCCTCAACACGCTCATGGGTGGGATCCTCCTGCTCAGCCCGCTCGCGCCCGTCGCGTGGCTGGGCGGACTGTGGGGACTGGTGGACCAGAAGAATGAAGCAGCATCGACCGTGCGGCAACTCCTGGATGCGGGCCTGAACCGCTTACTCAAGACAGGCGGCCTTGAAAGACATGAGCTAATAGCAGCAGCGCACACAACCCTTGTAGGTAGCGCGTTCTTCGAAGTGATGCGGGAGAGCGTAGACAAGAAGGACTACGACTCCCTCAAAATTACCTTATGCGAGAAGGTTAGCCTCACGGCCGGCACGGACGGTTTGCTGGTACAACCAGTACTGGAGCGGCTCCTCCTAAGCCGAACGCCGATTCCGTCCGCGTCAGTCGGCTACTACGAGAACCTCGATCGTATACAGCAGCACCTCTTCCTGATGGCAACAGAGACACAGCGTTTCATCGCTGGCCTGGCTCAGTCCGCCGGCCAGGAGCGTCTCGTCAGAACACTCGACAACACAGAAAAGCGCGATCACGTCGTGTCCGGGGCGCTAGAGCGGTACAAGTCGCACTACGTTAAAATGGCGGCCGACGTACCGGAGTTGTTTGTTTGGGCAACCCTCGGCGAACATTCTTCAACGCGGGCAAAAATCGCAACCCTGCGAGACGAGGTTAACCAGGCATTTCGGGCCCAATCAAGGGCTCTCGCCTCGACACAAGCGCTTCTCGCCACGGTATCGATCAACAATCCACCACAAGACCAGACAGCCCGTCAAGCGCTGATGAACGCATCACGCGGTCTCCTACGTGAGCCGATCGTTCCAGCCGATGCTTTCCACGGCTTGGATGACATCATCTTCCCGACGGTCGAAGAAATCTACGTCGAGCCGCAGTTCAGACATACAGTTTTTGACAAAGAAAGCCAGCCCGCCAACGATAACTGGTGGCGAGAAGTCCCGGTTTCGAAGAACCTAAGCATCTTCTTAGCCGCGCACTTGATGTCCCCGACGAGCGCGAGCATCCCCCTACTACTCCTTGGCCATCCCGGAGCAGGGAAGTCGCTATTAACGAAGGTCTTGGCAGCCCGCATCCCATCTGATTCATATACGGTCGTCCGCGTCGCCTTGCGTCGCGTCGACGCAACGGCACCCGTGTACCACCAAATTCAGCAGGCACTGGACGAGGTCACCCACGGGCGGACCGACTGGCCAACCCTGGTCGAGCAGAGCAAGGACACGCTCCGAGTAGTACTCCTGGACGGGCTCGACGAGCTGCTACAAGCCACCGCCAACGACCGGGCCGGCTACCTCCAGGAGATCATGGATTTCCAGCAACGGGAGGCCGACCAGAATCATCCGGTTGTGGTAATTGTAACCAGCAGGACCGTCGTGACGGATAACGTCCGCATCCCTCGAGGTTTGCCGATTGCCCGGCTAGAGGAATTTAGCGACAACCACATCAAATCCTGGTTGCAGACGTGGCGACGGGCGAATCAAGCACATATTGAGGACGGGACGGTAGGAGAACTCAGCGCCGAAGTTGCGCTGGGTTATCCGTCTCTTGCGCGTCAGCCGCTCTTACTACTTATGCTCGCCCTGTATGCAGCCGATCCGAACGCCCCCATCCTGGCTGGGAAGTTGTCAACGACTGCGCTATACGAGCGCCTATTAACGAACTTCGTTCGCCGCGAGGTCTTGAAGCAGCTACAGGGACGGCGCGATGAGGAAGTCGACGACGCAGTCTACGCACAACTGTGGAGGCTAGGGGTTACAGCGTTCGGGATGTTCAACCGTGGTCGACAGGATATTGCCGACAATCGACTTGGGGACGACCTGGTAGCCTTGGGCGAGCCGAATGCCCTTCGCGCTGACTCCCAAGGAGTCTCACGTGAACAGATAGGTCAGCAGACTATCGGTAGGTTCTTCTTCGTCTACGCGGCGGAGGCGAACGTTCACAGGCCGGACGGAGTTCGTCGGTCCTACGAATTTTTGCACGCCACATTCGGCGAGTACCTAGTTGCCAAATTCACGGTGCAGATGCTTCGGCAACTTCCGGCGGTGCGAGCAGGATTCGGGGCGCTGCCGGGCCAAGTGACGGACGACAACCTGCTGTACGCACTGCTCAGCCACCACCCGCTCTCCGCACGTCAGAGCATCCTGGACTTCGTATCCGAGATTTCAGGTGCCGACGCCGCGGTGAGCGCCCTTCAGAGCACCATCGACATGCTGATAAGGTCTAGCCGCCAGCGTCGGATCAACCCGGTCTACGCCTCGTACCAAGCGTCGTCCAACGACGAGCTCCGTCGCCTAGCGGCTTACTCAGCTAACCTCTTGTTGCTGCGTGTGTCTGCCTCGGAATCCTACGTGCCGATCGAACAGATCGCTCCCCCCGACACGACGGCCGGAGACTGGTGGGAATCAACCGTCAACCTTTGGCGTGCGGGACTTGACCCATCGGGTTGGATGTCGCTCCATGACGCTCTCGATGTTCGGCCAGATCCGCCTTCTGTCAAGCGACGTCTTCGTAGCTCGCCCGTCTCCTCGCACATCGCGTACCTTCGCCTGATCGGCGACAGAGAAGCCGAGGCCGACCTTCGGGCCGGTTTGGCACTACATGCAGGAATTCATCCCGACGACGACGGCCACAATGAATACGGAGTTCTGGTGAGCGTTCTGGCGGAGGGGTTCGCCCAGCCGTCCGGTTCTGCTCCAGCCCGCCTCAAGCACTTGGCCGAGTCGCACATAGCACCTGCTGGCCTTAGGGGGGAGAACCTCTGTCGGGTGATAGCGAACTACCTTTACCATCACTCAATCAACGCAAAGATTGACGATATTGCTGTGCTAGTTCGCCTCTGTCTAGAGAACCGGCCTCCACAGGAACCCGTTCCGGAGCTCGCCATTCCCGTGGCTATCCACCCGCAATTAGTTCAGCATTTCGGCGAGTTGCGAAACCCGACGATCTATATCGGAAGCTCGCCCGAGTCGCCAATTTGGGTTTCTTTGGTCTTCGCAGCTGCCGCCTCCAATCCTGCCCTCTTGCCGGGCGACATCAGCATGCTGGAGGAGTTCGCCGAAGCTGCCGCCGCAGCAGCTGGAATTCGTCGACAGCGAGTTAGCTCCGCCGAAGATGCGATGCGGTGGGTCCGCTATCTTCTGAAAATCGACCAGGTAGTTCCTAGTCGTTCCACCTTCACGGCCGTCAAGACGTCGCGCTAATCTGCTGCTCGATGCGAAGGCCCGTGGATGATGTTCTGAGGGCTGCTTCATGCAGGCTGGTGCGTCGATGCTGTCCTCCGGGCGATCTCGCCGTCTGGTCGGCCAACACCGCCGGTCAATGGCCCGACCAGAAGCTGCGGCGAGCCGCCGACTCGCCGCGGAAGGACTGGCGGCCGGACCCGACGCGTGCGGAATGACCATTATGGTTACGCCCCTGTGCGGTCCCGCCCACGGTGAGCAGTCGCTGACGCTTCCCCGGCGGTTCGCGATCCTGCTGATGGCCGTCGCACCTGGTGTCAGGGGTCGAGAGGAACGATCAGGAAAAGGGGAACCCGACGCCAGGTGGCAGGCGCTGCTCGCCGGGTCGTGAAGGCGCGTCGGTATTAGAGGCAACGCCACACGCCGAAACCGGCTCCGTCGGTTATTGATACATGACACCACTGACATCGAGCGGGTGAAGGTTCGCACCAACCCATCACAGCGATTGCCATATAGGCTGCAACCAGATTGAGTCCTGAAGTTCACGAGCCGGCAGAAGACGATCTTAGAAGGTCGAGTGAAGAAAAACTACTCAAACGATCTTTAGAGCAGCAGGTCAGGAAGTCTGCTCCCCGCGTACGCGGGGGTGATCCCTGGTTGCTGTCGGCGGTGAAGTCGTGGCTGTCCTGCTCCCCGCGTACGCGGGGGTGATCCGCTTCGCATGATGGAACAGAGCAAGAAGCGTAGCTGCTCCCCGCGTACGCGGGGGTGATCCGTGGCCCTGAGGGGGGCCCGGACGGCCCCGGGTCTGCTCCCCGCGTACGCGGGGGTGATCCCGCACATCACCTCGGTGCGGAACGTGCGCAGCACTGCTCCCCGCGTACGCGGGGGTGATCCCGCCGGCCGGCCATCGAGACGATGCGCCTGTACCTGCTCCCCGCGTACGCGGGGGTGATCCTCCGGCGGATCACATCAGCCAGCAACGCGCCCTCTGCTCCCCGCGTACGCGGGGGTGATCCCTCGCAGCGTCTTGACGAGATCGCCGAGGCGGCCTGCTCCCCGCGTACGCGGGGGTGATCCCCCGACCAGCTCCGTCACCGCACCGTCCAGGCTCTGCTCCCCGCGTACGCGGGGGTGATCCCAAGGTGACGAAGCAGCGGGTCCGTAAGGCGATCTGCTCCCCGCGTACGCGGGGGTGATCCCGTGATGTGTTTGATGTTGCCGGCCGCCTCGTCCTGCTCCCCGCGTACGCGGGGGTGATCCCTCGCCGATCCCCACCGGGATGATCGTCCGGTTCTGCTCCCCGCGTACGCGGGGGTGATCCCGCCGTGGCAGCCCGCCGAGCCCGAAGGCGGGCCTGCTCCCCGCGTACGCGGGGGTGATCCCTGACCGGACAGGAGCCCGCCATGACCAAGAAGCTGCTCCCCGCGTACGCGGGGGTGATCCCGCCTGCTCAGCGTCGAGGCCGGCCTGCTCAACCTGCTCCCCGCGTACGCGGGGGTGATCCCAGGATGCACGCGATGAGCGCAAGCATCGGGGTCTGCTCCCCGCGTACGCGGGGGTGATCCCCTTGCGAGTTGTTTCTACCTTTGCGGGCAGATCTGCTCCCCGCGTACGCGGGGGTGATCCCTCGGCGCATCAGGGCGCGCGCAACGCGTACAACTGCTCCCCGCGTACGCGGGGGTGATCCCTGGCCCGGCGGCTGGTCGCATGAGCGGGGACTCTGCTCCCCGCGTACGCGGGGGTGATCCCGGGACCGCAACGAGCGCGCCGCCCGTAACGCCCTGCTCCCCGCGTGCGCGGGGGTGATCCGTCACCGGCCAGCACCCCGGAGTCCTCAACCGGCTGCTCCCCGCGTACGCGGGGGTGATCCCGCCTGCAAGCGGTCCCTGGAGGAGCTGTTGGACTGCTCCCCGCGTACGCGGGGGTGATCCCTCGTATTCGGCGGTGTCGCGCTGGTCGGCCCGCTGCTCCCCGCGTACGCGGGGGTGATCCCTTGGCGGCCGCGCGCAGCGCCCGGGCGGCGTCCTGCTCCCCGCGTACGCGGGGGTGATCCCCCGGACCGGGTTGAGGTGTGGCGGGCGCAGGACTGCTTCCCGCGTACGCGGGGGTGATCCCCTGCTGCGGATCGAACGCGGCGAGGTGTTCGGCTGCTCCCCGCGTACGCGGGGGTGATCCCGATGAGTTCGACGTGCAATACGGGCTGGCGGACTGCTCCCCGCGTACGCGGGGGTGATCCCACCCGGCACTCCGAGGGGGTAGTGGTGGCTGACTGCTCCCCGCGTACGCGGGGGTGATCCCTCCCGACCCAGCACCTGCGCCCACAACCGCTCCTGCTCCCCGCGTACGCGGGGGTGAACTCCCGACCTCAATGATGAGGGTAGGCGTGGTCACCTGCTCCCCGCGTACGCGGGGGTGATCCCTGGTCAACCAAGGGGCCGGGCACGCCGACGACCTGGTCCCCGCGTACGCGGGGGTGATCCCCCGTCGCGGAAACCTCCACCCGCCACTGCCCGCTGCTACCCGCGTACGCGGGGGTGATCCTGGGTGGCGGTGGCCACCGCGACCGTGGCCGCGCTGCTCCCCGCGTACGCGGGGGTGATCCCGCCTCCCAGCCCCACCGGTCGGTGAGCACGTCCTGCTCCCCGCGTACGCGGGGGTGATCCCGACCCGTCGAACCCGAGCACCACCTCGGCGCCCTGCTCCCCGCGTACGCGGGGGTGATCCTCGGGTTTCGAGCACGTACGCGTCTTCCGCGAGCTGCTCCCCGCGTATGCGGGGGTGATCCCAGAGGAGCAAGCCGCAGTGAACCAAGGGAGCGCTGCTCCCCGCGTACGCGGGGGTGATCCCTTCGACCGGCCGACGCTGGGTGGGAAGGCGGCCTGCTCCCCGCGTACGCGGGGGTGATCCCGCGGTCCACCGCGGCCTCGATCTCCTGGCGCACTGCTCCCCGCGTACGCGGGGGTGATCCCTTGGACTGGGACTACCTCCTGTTCGTGCCGGCCTGCTCCCCGCGTACGCGGGGGTGATCCATTGGAGAGACGTTGAGACGCGCGTTTGCGTTGCTGCTCCCCGCGTACGCGGGGGTGATCCGTCCTCGCCGCCCACCGCGACGAGCAGTCGAATCTGCTCCCTGTCGGCGACGCGTGAAGACTGACCCCCAGGCGGCGGGCGAATCTGGACCCCCCTTCCAGTATCGGGAGGGTGTTGAGCGTGGAGGACTGGGCG